>JBEHXB010000405.1:0-2504 GCA_048498895.1 Pseudomonadota bacterium | reverse complement strand
TCCGGCGTTTCGTTGCGGCGCGAATGGGGTATGGCGAACTGGCCGGGCACGTTCAGGAACAAGGGATCATCCTGGCACCTGGCTGCCGTGAAGACCCCCGACAGTTTGCGCGGCAGGGGACGGCGGGCGATGCGATCCAGATGCAGCACCGCCGCATGCACGGCCAGGCACGAGAACAGGGCGGTGACGGTACCCGTCTGGGCCCAGTCGATGAGCCTGGCCAGGTCGTTCCAATAAGGTTCGGCGGTGAGGTCCGCCGCCTGCGGTTCGGCCCCGGTAATGATCAGCGCGTCCACCGGCACATGGGGCAGCATGCCGGCATCGTCATAAAAGCCTTCCATGCGCGCGCGGGCCTGCGGGCTGCGCGCGATGGTGGCGAGCGAAAACAGGCGCAGGCGCACATCCAGCGGCCCGGCGGCTTCCTTCAAAAGGCGCGCGAACTGAATTTCGGTGGCGCGCAGGGCCTGGTCGGGCATGTTGTTGACCAGACCGACATGCAGCGTGCCGCGAAAGCTGCTGCCGGTGCCCAGCACGAATTGCTCGGTTTTCATTGGCTCACCGCTTTCAGGCGGGGCGTGACGGTGGCCATCAGCGCCTGGTCCAGATCGGCCAGGATATCGTCGATATGCTCGATGCCGATCGACAGGCGGATGGTTTCGGGCGTCACGCCTGCCCGGACCTGCTCGGCCCTGGGCATCTGGCGATGGGTGGTGGAGGCCGGATGGCAGGCCAGCGACTTGGCATCGCCGATATTGACCAGCCGCTTGATCAGCTTCAGCGCGTCATAGAAATCCTTGCCCGCCTCATAGCCGCCCTTCACGCCAAAGGTCAGCAGCGAGGGCACGCGCCCGCCCAGATAAGTCTGCGCCAGGCCGTAATAGGGACTTTCGGCGAAGCCGGCGTAATTCACCCAGGATGCCCGTGGATGGCCGCGCAGAAATTCCGCGACCTTGCGCGCGTTCTCCACATGGCGTTCCACGCGCAGCGATACCGTCTCGATTCCCTGCAGCAGCAGGAAAGCGCTCATCGGCGCCAGGATCGCGCCGGTGGCGCGCTGATAGACACTGCGGCAGCGGGCCAGAAACGCCGTGGCGCCGAAGCGCTCGGCATAGACAAGGCCATGATAGGAACGGTCGGGCGTGGTGAACTGGGGAAAGCGCGCCGCATGCGCCATCCAGTCGAAGCGGCCGCTGTCGACCACCACGCCTCCCATGGCGTTGCCGTGCCCGCCCAGGAACTTGGTCAGGGAATGGACGATGATGTCCGCGCCGTGCTCGATCGGGCGCAGCAGCACGGGCGTCGCCACGGTGTTGTCCACGATCAGCGGCAGGCCGTGGTCGTGCGCCATGCGGGCGATGGCCGCCAGGTCGCAGATATTGCCCGCCGGATTGCCGACGCTTTCACAGAACACCGCGCAGGTATTTTCATCGACCGCCGCGGCCAGCGCCGCGGGGCTGTCATCGGCGGCGAAGCGGCCTTCCACGCCCTGGGACGGCAGCACATGGTGCAGCAGCGTGTGGGTGGTGCCGTAGAGCTGCGGCACCGAAACGATGTTCGTGCCCGCCCGCGCCACATTGGCGAAGGCATAATAGAGCGCCGCCTGGCCGGATGCGGTGGCCAGCGCGCCCGCCGCGCCTTCCAGCGCCGCGACGCGCTGTTCCAGCACCTGCACCGTCGGATTGGCGATACGGCTGTAGCGGAAGCCGTCTTCCTCCAGGTTGAACAGCGCCGCGCCGTGATCGGCGCTGTCGAACTGGTAGGCCGCCGTCTGGTAGATCGGCACCGCGACCGCCTTGGTGGCGGGATCGGCATCGAAGCCGGCGTGGAGGGCAATTGTCTCGGCGTGCATCCGGAAAGCCTTGATGAACTTTTACGCCGACTCTAAGTCCCGCTGATTAACGAAACGTCGGCGCGATCGCACAGGCAAGGCGCGGCGCGTTAACGCGGTTTCCACGCAGGCCGGAATACAGTTCCATGGCGTCGCACCCGTGCGCGTTCCAATTCGAGACAAGTAGCTGAAAAGCATGGCGGCCACAGACGCGAGCAAGGACGGTTCCGCTTCCAGGGCATGGCTGCGCGCGCTGGAAATGACGGCGCATATCGAGGATGCGCCAGCGCGCACCCTGCCCGTGGTGGTTGACGAACTGGGCGCGCGTTTCGCCGATGCGCCGGCGCTGATCGGCCAGGGCGAAAGTTTCAGCCATGCCCAGCTTGCCGCCCGAATGAACCGGTATGCCCGCTGGGCCCTGGAGAAGGGCATCGGCAAGGGCGATTGTGTCGCACTGTTGTTGCCCAACCGCCCCGACTACCTGGCTGCCTGGCTGGGGCTGACGCGCATCGGCGCCGTGGTGGCGCTGATCAACACCAATCTGCGGGGCCAGGCTCTGGCCCACGCCATCGCCGCGGCGAAGCCCAGGCTGCTGATTGCCGCCGGCGACCTGTCGGCCGCGCTGGAGGGGCTGGATCCGGAAATTCCCCGCCAGGAGCATGATGATGCCTTCGGG
>JBEHXB010000404.1:0-2510 GCA_048498895.1 Pseudomonadota bacterium | reverse complement strand
GGCGACACGCGCGTGGATGTCAGCTACATCGCCTACACCGCCCGCACCGACAAATGCGGCGACTGGTCCGAGAACCTGGCCTATTCCGCCGACAACCAGACGCCGCGCAATTTCGGCTGCGCGGTGCAGCAGAACATTGCCGCCATGGTCGCTGATCCGCGCGACCTTCTGGGCCCCAGGGCCATGGATGAGGGCGACACCAATCGCCGCATGACGGCGATCGGCAACTACGAACAGGGCAAGGTCACTTCGTCCGACAAGCGCAAGGGCGACCTGGGCAACGAACAGTCCGCGAGCATGACGTCGCTGGGCGGCGGCCAATGACCGGACCAGTCTGCAACATGGCCGGCATGATCCTGCCGGCAAGCGTATAGGGGATTGCCGCATGGCCAAACCACCTCCCGTGGAAAGCTTCGGTGCCGCGCCGCATGAGCGTCCGGTGCCACGCATCTCCATCCACGCCTTCTGCGAATTTCCCGACACCGGCGCTGCCCTGCAGCGCGCCGGCGGCGATCGCCGGCTTGCCAAGGCGCATCTGACGGTGCAGCTGGGCGGTATCGCCGCGGCGGTGGATCATTACAACGGTCAGGTCACTCCGAACCTGCTGATCGTGGAGACGCAGCTGAACGGCGAGGCCGCGCTCGAGGAACTGGACCGCCTGGCCGAGGTCTGCGATCCTGCGACCAAGGTGATCGTGGTGGGCCGCGTCAACGACGTGGAACTCTACCGCGAATTGATGCGCCGCGGTGCATCCGAATATCTGGTGGCGCCGCTGTCGCCGCTGCAGCTGATAGAGGTGATCTCCGGCCTTTACCTGGACCCCGGCGCCACGCCCATCGGCCGCGTCGTGGCCTTTGTCGCCGCGCGCGGCGGCGTGGGATCTTCCACCCTGGCGCACAATGTCGCCTGGTGCATCGCCGAGGAGCTGGAAATCAACACCACCATCGTCGACCTCGATCTGCCCTTCGGCACGACCGGCCTGGACTTCAACGACGAAGCCAGCCAGGGCGTGGCCGACGCGCTCAGCGCGCCCGAGCGGCTGGACGATGTGCTGCTGGACCGCCTTCTGCTCAAGCGCGGCGATCACCTGTCGCTGTTCACGGCCCCGGCCACGCTGGAGCGCGACTATGACGCGGTGCCCGAAGCCTATGAATCGGTGATCGACGCGGTGCGCCAGACCACGCCCTGCGTGATCCTGGACCTGCCGCATGGCTGGCAGCCGTGGATCAAGAATACGCTACTGGCCGCCGACGACATCGTGGTGGTGGCCGCTCCCGACCTGACGTCGCTGCGCAACGCCAAGAACATCATCGAGCTGGTCAAGGCCGCCCGGCCCAACGACACGCCGCCGCGGCTGGTGATCAACCAGGTGGGCATGCCCAAGCGTCCGGAAATTCCCGCCAAGGATTTCGCCGAGACCATGGGCATGGAGCCCGCCGCCATCCTCTCCTTCGAACCGGCGTTGTTCGGCCAGGCCGCCAACAATGGCCAGATGGTGATGGAGGTCGCGCCCAAGGCCGCGGTTTCGGAATCCGTCCGCGGCCTGTGCCGTTCACTGACCGGCCGCAGCGCAAGCGCCAGCACCGGGGTCGCAACCTCCATCCTGTCCTTCCTCAAGGGCAGGAAATCGGCATGAGAACCTGTTCCCCCTTATCCCCTGAGTCGCGCTGCGAGGAAAAATGACCAGATGGCAGGAGAAACGCGAAGGGCGTATCGGCAATACGGCCGAGCGTTTCGACGCACCTGCCGGGCATTTTTCCCGCAGCCCGAAGGGACGTGGGCCTTTTGTTCTCTGGCGGCGTCGCTCGTCGCTCATGGGCGCCGTGCCCACATCGCTCCTCGCTTCTTGCCAGAAACCAAAATGCCCAGCGTCGCGGCCAAGAGCTAAGGGGGAATAGGTTCTCTTATGTTCGGCAAGCGTAGCCAATCCGAGCCTGCCTTCGGCAGGACACCCCCCGGCGCCGCAAGGCCGCCGGTCCCCGGCGCAGCGTCCGCGCCGTCCGCGGCGGTGCAACCCGGCACGCCGCCCGGCGCCGCCGCCCCGCCGCCGCCGCCGCCCTCGTTCCAGTCCTCGCCGCAGCCTTCCAAGCCGGTGGCGCGCGCCATCGTCGACACCCGCTCGGAAGACTATTACCAGATCAAGTCGACCATCTTTAACGCCCTGATCGACACCATCGACCTGGCGCAGCTGGCCCAGCTTGATCCGGAATCGGCGCGTGAAGAAATCCGCGACATCGTCAACGAGATTATCTCGATCAAGGCGGTGGTGATGTCCATCGCCGAGCAGGAACACCTGCTCCAGGACATCTGCAACGACGTTCTGGGCTACGGCCCGCTGGAGCCCCTGCTGGCCCGCGACGATATCGCCGACATCATGGTCAACGGCGCCAACCGTGTCTTCATCGAAGTCGCCGGCAAGGTCCAGCTGACCAATATCCGCTTCCGCGACAATGCCCAGCTGATGAACATCTGCCAGCGCATCGTCAGCCAGGTCGGCCGCCGCGTCGACG
>JBEHXB010000403.1:0-2510 GCA_048498895.1 Pseudomonadota bacterium | reverse complement strand
CTCTATACCGCCGATGTGGATACGGGAAAGCGCATCCAGAAATTCCTGCATTACGGCCCGGCGGGGTGCAGCGGCACCGGCTTTGCCACGGTGGGCGGGGCGGCGGACTAGGCCGCCCGGCGGCGCCGCCAGCCCGACAGTTGCAGCCCCAGCGCGAGTATCACACAGGCCGCCGCCACCGCGATGGAGGCGAGCTTGATCGACTCGATGCCCAGCAGGTAGCCGAAGGTGTGCAGTGCCGCCAGTCCGGCGCAGTAGTAGTTCCAGCGCTGCAGCTTCTTCCAGCCCGCATTGCCCAGCTTTCGCATCATCGCGTCGCTGGAGGTGATCAGCAGCGTCGCCAGGATCAGCGCCGACACCAGCCCGGTATAATTGGAGAAGCCGAAGATGTCGTGGCGCAGCGGCACAACATGCTCGTCCAGCTTTTCATAGACGTAATAAAGCCATGGCCGGCCACGCAAATGCACGCACTGGCCGATCACGGCATGGAACACTCCGGCCATTCCCGCCCAGATGCCCCAGTCGCGGCGCAAATCCTGCGACAGAAGCGGCGCCTTGCCCCGCAGCGTGCGCCACGGCCCGATCGTCAGCGTCACCGCCAGCAGCGCCAGCGCCGGCCAGGCGCTGGAAAAGCTCAGCCGCGTGATGACGTCGGGATAGTCGCGGGTGGCATAAAGCGCAAATCCCGTTCCCACCGTCAAAAGGCCAATGGGAAGGTGATGCCGCCACAGGCGGCTCGCCATGCGCTTGGAAAGCATTTTTCCTGTCCAGACCCTATGCGGCCCCCAATTTGGTGGCCGGCTTCACCCATCCCAGGCCGGATTATGCCGCCCGAAGGGCGCTGGCGAAAGTGGCTTTTGTTTTAGCCGCCACCTCGTTCAGGCTCACGCCGGGCGCCAGTTCGATCAGGGTCAGGCCCTTTTTCCCGCGCTCCAGCGTGAAGACGCAAAGGTCGGTCACGATCATGTCGACGCACTGCTTGCCGGTCAGCGGCAGGGTGCAGGTTTTCAGGATCTTCGACTCGCCGGCCTTGTTGGTGTGCTCCATGGTGACGATCACGCGTTTGACGCCCGCCACCAGATCCATGGCCCCGCCCATGCCCTTCACCATCTTGCCGGGTATCGTCCAGTTGGCGATGTCGCCGTCTTCCGACACTTCCATCGCGCCCAGCACCGACAGGTCGATATGGCCGCCGCGGATCATCCCGAAACTGTCGGACGACGAGAAATAGCTCGTGGTGGGCAATTCGGTGATGGTCTGCTTGCCGGCGTTGATCAGGTCGGGGTCTTCCTCGCCCTCGTAGGGAAAGGGGCCCATGCCCAGCATGCCGTTCTCGCTCTGCAGCGTCACCTTCATGCCGGGCGGGATGCAATTGGCCACCAGGGTCGGAATGCCGATGCCCAGGTTCACATAGAAGCCGTCCTTCAGTTCCCGCGCGGCGCGGGCCGCCATCTCTTCGCGGCTCCAGGCCATCACACTTCCTCCCCTGCGCCGGCGCCGTCCATGGCCGGACGCTTGCGCGTGGTCACCCGTTCGATGTGCTTTTCGTAGTTCGTGCCCTCGAAGATCCGCTGGACAAAGATGCCCGGCGTATGGATGCCGTCGGGGTCCAGGTCTCCCGGCTCCACCAGCTCCTCCACCTCGGCGATCGTGACCTTGCCGGCGGTGGCCATCATCGGATTGAAGTTGCGCGCCGTCTTGCGGTAGACGAGGTTGCCCTCGGTATCGCCCTTCCACGCCTTGACGATGGAAAGATCGGCCTTCAGCCAGGTCTCGCGCACATAGGTGTGGCCGTCGAACTCCTCGGTGGGCTTTCCTTCCGCCACCACCGTGCCGACGCCGGTGCGGGTATAGAAGGCGGGAATGCCAGCGCCGCCGGCGCGGATGCGCTCGGCCAGGGTTCCCTGGGGGTTCAGCTCCAGTTCCAGCTTGCCGGACAGGTATAGCTGCTCGAACAGCTTGTTCTCGCCCACATAGGACGAGATCATCTTGCGGATCTGCCCGTTGTTCAGCAGCACCCACAGCCCGTAATTGTCGGCGCCGCAATTGTTGGAGATGACGGTGATGTTCTTCACCCCGTCTTCCTTCAGGGCGGCGATCAGGTTCTCCGGATTGCCGCTCAGGCCGAAGCCTCCCGACATGACGGTCATGCCGTCGAAGGTCAGGCCTTTCAGGGCCGCTGCCGCATCGGGATAGACTTTGCTGATCGACAAGGCCGCCTCTCTCCGGTTTGAGATGGTATTTCGCACTGCAACATCATGGGACGCAAGAGGGCGGATGGCTGCACCGGAAGAGCCATTAAGCGGCTGATCCGCCATATTTTCCGGCGGCGGGGCAAAGGCCCCCGGCCGCTTGTTCCTTGCCCCCTTGGGCCCTGGCCGGTACAACCCGCCCCAATTTCCACGAAAGAATCCCCCGTTCATGAGCCCGCCAAAACCGAACCCGTCCAAGTCTCGGCCCAAAGCCAGGCTGCCCCGGGGCTTCCGCGACCGCGGCGCCGCCGAGATCAT
>JBEHXB010000402.1:0-2535 GCA_048498895.1 Pseudomonadota bacterium | reverse complement strand
GGCCTCAATTACGGGCCACTGCGGCTGTGGGGCTCAGCCGCCTTCGTGGTCGGCGCGCTGATCTGCGGGCTGCTGGTCGATTTGATCGCGCCGCGGCACTTGATCTGGGTTATCGCCGCCATGGCTGTGCTTGGCGCGCTCGTCAGTCTTGGCTTGCAGCGGCTCGACAACCCGCGGACCGCATTCGTTACACCGCATCGCGCCGGCGCATTGCTGCGCGACCGCGGCTTTCTCGCCATCATCGTCGCGGCGGCGCTGATCCAGGGCAGCCACGCCGCCTATTACACCTTTTCCTCGATCACCTGGCAGGCGGCAGGCTTGGGCGGGCTAACCATTTCGGCGCTGTGGGTGCTTGGGGTGCTCGCCGAGATCGTGGTATTCGCGCTGTCGCCGCGGTTCACGCTCTCGCCTGCGCTGCTGGTGGTGATCGGCGGGCTCAGCGGGGTGGCGCGCTGGCTGATCACGGCGCAGGAGCCCTCGGTCGCGGTGCTGGCCGTGGTTCAGCTGGCGCATGGGCTGACCTATGGGATCACCCAGGTCGGCACCATGGGACTGATGGTGCGCCATGTGCCGGCCCACGTGATGGCGCGGGGTCAGGGCTATTACGCCGCCTGCAGCGGCATCGTCACGTCGAGCGCCTCAATCCTGTCCGGCGCGGTCTATGCCCGGCACGGGCAGGGTGTCTACTACGTCATGGCGGCGATGGCGCTGTCGGGGGCCGTCGTGATGTGGCTGGCGCGCCGGAAACTGGCCGATCATCATCCCCAAAGTGCTGCTTCAGGTGGATAGACCAGGCTGCCGTCGTAGCGCAGCCCGCCGTCGCGGTCGCGTGCCAGCAATAGCGGGCCGTCCAGATCGACGAAGCGGGCCTGGGGCGTCAGCAGCATCGCCGGCGCCATCGAAAGCGAGGTCGCGACCATGCAGCCGATCATGATCTGAAATCCCATCGCCTGCGCCGCGTCCGCCATGGCCAGGGCTTCCGTCAGCCCGCCGGTCTTGTCGAGCTTGATGTTGACGGCGTCGTAGCGATCGCGCAATCCGGACAGCGAGGCGCGGTCATGGACGCTTTCGTCCGCGCAAACGGCAATCGGCCGGCGGATGCGCGCCAGGGCCTCATCCTGGCCCGCCGGCAGTGGCTGTTCCACCAAGATGACGCCGGCAGCAGCGCAATCCCGCAGGTTTTGCTCGAGATTATCCGCCGTCCAGGCCTCGTTGGCGTCGACGATGAGCTCGCAATCCGGTGCGGCCTTGCGCACCGCGGCGATTCGCGCGCCATCTCCGTCGCCGCCGAGTTTGATCTTGAGCAACGCCCGGTGCGCGGCCTTGGCGGTTGCGGCCGCCATGACCTCGGGGGTTCCCAGCGAAATCGTGTAGGCGGTGATGCAGGCCGTGGGCGCGGGGCGCGCCAGCAGGTCCCAGATGCGCTTGCCGCTCGACTTGGCCTCGAGGTCCGCGAGCGCGCAATCCAGCGCGTTGCGGGCCGCACCCGGTGGCATGGCCGCCTGCAGGGCTTGGCGGTCGAGTCCGCGCGAAAGCGGTTCCTGCATCGCCTGGAGGGCGGCCAGCGTCGCTTCGGCCGTCTCGTCATAGCGCGGATAGGGCACGCATTCGCCGCGCCCGGTGTGGCCGCCACGGCTGAGTTCCGCCACGACAGTCACGGCTTCCGTCTTGGCACCGCGGCTGATCGTAAAGGAACCGGCGATCGGCCAGCGTTCGATTCTCGCTGACAGCATTGAGGATTGGCTGGAAGTCATTTTAGAATCTGGCAGTTTCTGAACCGTATGCTTGCCCGGCGCTACCAAGTATGGCTGGTAAGGGGCATGCTCGACAAGGCGGCGACGGGGTATTGGCCATTTCCATTCTCGATGAAGCGCGGAAAATCGGCGCGGGAGGCGGCGCTTTGAACGGCGAGCCGACATTGGAGCGGATTGCGCGGGGCGACGGACTTGCGCTGTGTGCCGCGGGCTCCTGGACGGCTCGATTTGCGCCCGATCTGGAGCAGATCGTCTCCGACGCCGAAAAGCTGGGGGGAACCCGGCCCAATATCTTCATCGACGTCTCGCAGGTGGCGAAACTCGACACCTTCGGCGCCTGGCTGATCGAGCGGCTGCGCCGCAGCCTGGCCCATGGCGGCGTGGAGGCGCAGATCGCCGGCCTGTCGGCCAATTATTCCAGCCTGGTCGACGAGGTGCGGCGGGTGAAGGCCGGCCCGCCGATCGACACCACCGCGGTGACGATCACGGGGATGCTGGACCAGGTCGGCCGCACCATGGTCGGCATCGGCGGCACCATCGTCGGCCTGATCGACATGCTGGGCGCGGTGCTGGCCGCGACCGGCAGGGTGCTGATTCACCCGCGCTCCTTCCGCCTGACTTCGACGGTGCATCATCTGGAGCAGGTGTGCTGGCGCGCGGTGCCGATCGTGGTGCTGATCACGTTCCTGATCGGCTGCATCATCTCCCAGCAGGGCATCTTCCATTTCCGCAAATTCGGCGCCGACATCTTCGTGGTCGACATGCTGGGCGTGCTGGTGCT
>JBEHXB010000401.1:0-2539 GCA_048498895.1 Pseudomonadota bacterium | reverse complement strand
GCACGTCGATGGTCAGGATCTGGCCCTTGCGCCGCCAGCGCGCCGTTTTTCCGCTTTCCAGCAGCGTGACTTTCCTTGTGTCGACGCCATGCGGCACGGTCAGGTTCACGGTGAAGGGGCCGTCCAGCGGCATCACCTGGCGATAGGGCCCCTTCATCATCATCGGATTGGTCATGTTGACCAGGTGGGCGGCCAGCGAATCCTTCTGCCGCCAATAGGATATGTCCAGCAGCCCCGGTCCCGTCACGGTCATGGGCTGGGGCTCATCCGCCGCCCACAGCACCGCGTTCTTCAGCAGCACCAGGTGATCCTCGGCCAGCACTTCCCAGAAGGTGCGGTCCAGGTCCATCGGGAAAAAGACCACGCGGCCCTTGCCCACCTGGTTGCAGAAGACCATGGGAATGTCTGTCTCCAGCACGTCGGGATAGACGCGTTCCATCGGCAGGTCCGGATAGGACGGCACCAGCGTCAGCGGCTGTTTCGCATCGCCGTGCGGTTTCACCGTCAGCTGCTGGGTGGCGGCGATGATGCGCGGCGCGTTTTCCAGCCCCTGGGTCAGCGCGTGCGGATGGCGAGGGGTGAGATAGGAATTCCTGACCCCGCTCTCGGTCCTGACATAGTCGCAACCGAACAGGTCGCTCAGGCCGAAATTGTCGCGCTTCTTGCCGGTTTCGTCATAGAGCGAGGTTTCGCCCGTCGCCACGATGCGCCCGCCCGCCTTGACGAAGTCGCGGATCTGGCCGCACTGCCGGTCGGACAGCGCCGCGATGTCGGGCAGCACCAGCACGCGATAGCGGCTGATGTATTTCGCGTCCAGCTGGCGGTCGTCGGCCATCTCGAACGGGATGCGCGCTTCCACCAGCGCCTGGTAATAGCCGTTCTGTGAATCGGTTACCCGCTCGGCGGTGGGGATATTGTCGCCCGCGGTCAGCGGCGCGCCGCCGGCGGTATAGATGCCGGTCTGGGTGGAATTGACGATCGCCACCCGCGCCAGGTTTTCGGTATTGCGCATGTAGCGGTCGTTGCGGAAATGCCAGTCGTAGATTTCCGTCACCGGCGCCACCCAGCGCGGATCGAAAACGCGGGCGTTGAACTTGCAGACCCAGGGGCGGAAGCCCTGGGCGATGCCGCCATGCATCCAGGCCTTCAGCTCCGGCCCGCGCTGCACCGAATCCTTCCAGCGATTGGCGTCTTCCACGCCGACATTGAAGATGCCGGCAACCGGCAGGTTGTGCATGTAGGCGCGCGTGATCTTGGCGTACTTGCCCATCATCCAGACCGGCGTGGTGCCGTGGCGGCCCTGGCGGTCCACCGCCACAATGGGAATGGTTACCTTGTTCGGGTCGTTCATCCCGCCATTGGGGCTGAAGAAGCAGTCGGCCTTGGACGCCTTGACCGTGTCGTCCCACAGCTTGAACTGGCGCCAGCGCATTTCGGCGTTCCAGGCGATATAGGCGTGGCGCTGCGGGTCCTGGGGATCGTCGCTGGTGGGAAGCTCCATGCCGCTGGCCATGCGGAACAGCGTGCGGCAGGTGTTGCAATAGCACATGCCGCTGCCCGCCCAGCGGTTACCGAAGAAGCCCTCCGGCTGATAGGTGTCGGTGATTTCCTTCAGCACCTGGGGCATGAAATCGAACATGAAGCCGGCATTCTGGCAGGTCACCCACATGTCCTTGGCGGCCCAGTGACGCCGCGGCTTGCCGTCGATGGTGCAGGCCGCCCATTCGGGATGGGCGGCGAAAGCCTCCTCGCTCATCGCATGGGGATCGACACGGGCGATCACCGACATATTCTGCGCGCGGGCTCCCTTGACCATCTCGCCGAACATGTCGTGATCGCCCAGGTATTTGGCGCGCTTCTGCAGCGGCAATTTGGACGGATAGAAACAGATGCAACCGCCCGCCGACAGGCATACGGCGTCGGCATGGGTCTTGCGGAAGAAATCGAACCAGAACTGCGGATCGTAATTGGGTGGATCGTCCTCGGTGAAGGCGACCTGCACCCAGCGCATGGCGTTGTTCGCCCAGGCCAGCCCTTTCAGGTCGCCGGCCTCCATGCCGGCCGTCAGGGCAAAAGCCCGCGTGGAATCCAGCGCCATCGCCGCCATCAGGCTTGCCGCGCCCAGCTGCAGCGCCTCGCGGCGGCTTGCACCTTCATCGACCATGTCCGGCTCCCTGCGCGACGGGTTTTGCGGCGCGAACCTTAGTGCCGCCTCCCGCAAAGTTGCAACCGCGCGGGATTCACGTTTTCATTTGCGCCGCAGTCCATCTGTCGAAGGGGCGAAATATGCGCCGCGTTGCCATCGGTTTTGTCCTGGGCCTGGCCGCGTTCTGCCCGGTCCCGGCGATGGCCGACATCACCGTGCTGTCTCCGGGCATCGTCAACGGGCCGCTGCGTGTCCTGGCTGAGCAGTGGACCGCACGCACCGGCCAGAAGGTGACGATTACCGGTGCGAATGTCGGCCGCATCCGCGAATCGGTTCAGGGCGGTGCGCCCGCCGACCTGGTCCTGGCGCCGACGGCCGACTTCAAGGTTTTCG
>JBEHXB010000400.1:0-2542 GCA_048498895.1 Pseudomonadota bacterium | reverse complement strand
TGATTTTCATGCCGACCGGACCTTCAAGGCTGCGCTGGCACCGTCGCCTTCATGGAAGGGAACTCGCAAAACCTGTCATACCATGCCGCCAGCTGGGGGCGCGACGGCTTCCAATCAAGATCGGGAATGCGGAATTCGACATAGCTGATGGCGCAGGCCACCGCGATCTCGCCGATGGTGGGCGGATCGGAGAATTTGCTGCGTTCCAGCACGTCGAGCGTGGCGCCGATCGCCGCCATCTGGCGGGCACGGGTGTTTTCCGGTGGCGGATTTTCACGCCCCAGCACGATCCACGCCACGGCGGCGTCGGCCAGGCCGTCACCCAGCGCCTGAAGCCCCAGCGCCTTCCAGCGGCCGGAATTGTGCTTGAAGACATTCGTGCCGGGAAAGAATTTCCCGCCGCCGAGATCGTTGAGGTATTCGCAGATCACCGGGCTGTCGATCAGGACCGATCCATCGTCCAGTACCAGCGCCGGAATCTTGCCCAGCGGATTGATGCGGCGGAAATTCTCGTCCTGCACCGGCAGGGTGCGAATCTCCTCCAGCTTCAGGCCCAGTTCGTGCGCGACCACCCGGCACTTGCGGGCGAAGGGCGAGGCCGTGTTGGAATAAAGTTTCATCCGCCTGTCTCCTCTCAGTGGCCTTCGAACGAGACCAGCGCCGTCACCGGCTTGCCCAGGGCGCGCAGCTTGTCGGCGCCGCCCAGTTCGGGCAGGTCGATGACGAACGAACAGCCGATCACCCGGCCGCCGGCGCGCTCCAGCAGCTTGATGCCGGCAAAGGCGGTGCCGCCGGTGGCGATCAGGTCGTCGACCAGAAGCACCTTGTCGCCCTTCTCGATCGCATCAATGTGGATCTCCACCCGGTCCTTGCCGTATTCCAGGTCATATTCTTCGCCGATCACGGTGTGGGGCAGCTTGCCCTTCTTTCGGATCGGCACGAAGCCCACCGACAATTGGTGCGCCACCGCGCCGCCCAGAATGAAGCCGCGCGCTTCCAAGCCCGCCACCCTGTCGATCTTCAAGCCGGCATAGGGCTGCACCAGCTGGTCCACCGCGGCGCGGAAGCCGCGCGCGTCGCCCAGCAGGGTGGTGATGTCGCGGAACATGATGCCCGGCCTGGGATAGTCGGGAATGGTACGAATGACGCTTTTGAAGTCCATTTCGCAATCCTTTGGGCTCATTTCCTCAAGACGCGGCCGGCCACCGCGTCCAGCCTGGCAATCATCGCCGGGTCGCGCTTTTCCGGCGCCGTGATCAGGGCAAAATCCAGCACTGTTTCGGGCCGGTCGGGACAGGTGGACGGCGTGCGTTCCGGGCCCAGCCTGGGCGCCACCGCCATGATGAGTTTGCGCGCATTCTCGGCGTTGGAATGCATCACCTTGATCACCGCCTCGACCGTCACATGTTCATGCTCGTCATGCCAGCAGTCATAGTCGGTGACCATGCAGACGATGGCATAAGGAAGCTCGGCCTCGCGGGCCAGACGCGCCTCGGGCATTGCGGTCATGCCGATCACGCTGCAGTCCCAGCCCCGGTAAAGGAAGCTCTCGGCGCGGGTGGAGAATTGCGGCCCCTCAATGCAGACATAGGTGCCGCCCTCACTGTGATCGATCTTCTGCTCGCGCGCCGCCAGGGTCAGCGCGCCGGAGAGGCGGGGGCAGACCGGGTGGGCCATGGGCACATGCGCCACCAGGCCGGGGCCGAAGAAACTGCGCTCGCGCGACACGGTGCGGTCGATGAACTGGTCGGCCATCACGAAGGTGCCGGGCGGCAGTTCTTCACGCAGCGAGCCGCAGGCGGAAACACTGATCACGTCGGTCACGCCCACGCGCTTGAGGGCATCGATATTGGCGCGGTAGTTGATCGAGGTCGGGGTGTGGATGTGTCCGCGGCCATGGCGCGGCAGGAACACCAGGTCGACGCCATGAAAGGTTCCGGTCAGAAGCTGGTCCGACGGCTCGCCGAACGGACTGGCTATTGCCTGCCACCGCGCATTTTCCAGGTCCGGAATCTCGTAGATTCCCGAGCCGCCGATAATGCCAAGTACAGTTCTGGCCATGGAAGTGGAACGCCGGAGTTGCCGGGCCTTTTAGCACAAAAGCCCCGCTGCAAAAGCAAAAGGGCATGAGCCTTGCGGCAGCGCGCCCGTTTCACCTGGGTGGCCCGCTGTCGCGGCCATGACAATTTCGTTTTTAGCGTGTGGTATTTTGCGACCTGAGCAGGAGCGCGAGCCGATGTGGGCAAAACGCCCATGAGGCGAAGCGCGACGAACTCAGGGCGCAAAAGATCCGCGCTTAGTGGGCGTCCTTCCAGACCTTGCGATAGGCAGCAAAGAACACGCCGGCCAGCGCGATCAGAAACACCAGCACGCCGAAGCCGACACGCTTGCGCTCTTCCATCTTGGGTTCCGCTGCCCAGGCCAGGAAGGTCACCACGTCATGGGCCTCCTGCTCGACGGTTGCCTTGGTGCCGTCGGAATAAGTGACGGAATTGTTGCTGAGGGGCGGGGGCATGGAGATGTTCCAGCCCTCGAAATAGGG
>JBEHXB010000399.1:0-2542 GCA_048498895.1 Pseudomonadota bacterium | reverse complement strand
ATGTGGCCTTCCGTATCCATCACGAAATCGCCGGTGCCTTCATAGCCCATGGCGGACGTCATCGACGCCAGCAGCAAAAGTCCATCCATGTTCACGGGATCCCAAAGCCGCTGCATCTGGGTCAAGGCCGGGACATAACCCTCGACCCACACCGAGTCGGAATTGAGAATGAAAAAGGGCTCGCCGGCGAAGTGCGGCATTGCCTTGACCACCCCGCCGCCGGTGCCCAGCAATTCGCCGGTTTCGTCGGATATGCGGATCTCCACATCCCTGCGTCCGGCCAGATGCGCGCGCAGCACATCGGCGCGGTAATGCGCGTTGACCACCACCAGGGTCACACCCGCCGCCACCAGCCGGTCCAGCGCGTGGTCGATCAGGGGCTTTCCCATCACGGTCACCATGGGCTTGGGCCGGTCATCGGTCAGCGGCCGCATGCGCGTGCCCAGGCCGGCCGCCATGATCATCGCGCGTGAAACGTCGGTCACTAAACAGTCTCCGCGATTGAGCGTTTTTCCGGCGGAATCACACGATCATACCATGCGCGCAGCGGCGCAAGCGCCGGATGCCGCAAGTCGCGCGCCAGGTTGGCCCACACCCGCGGCAGCAACGAAAGATAGCGCGCCTTGCCGTCCCGCCGGTAAAGGCGGGCAAATATCCCGACGATCTTGGCATTGCGCTGGGCCGCCATGACCGCCATCTCGTGGCGGAATGCGGCTTCGTCCAGGTTTATGCCCTGGGCGCGCATCGTTTCCAGGTAATGCGCCGTGGCGGCGCCGGCCGCGTCCGGGCTGACGTCGCGGCGCGCGTCCTCGATCAGCGAGACAAGATCATAGGCGGGACTGCCCGCCACCGCATCCTGGAAGTCGATCAGGCCAATGCGGGCCACGCCTTGCCGCTCCGGCAGCCACAACAGGTTCTGGGCGTGAAAGTCGCGATGAACGAAGACGCGCCGCTCGAGGTCAAGGTCCCGCAGCGCCGCCCGCCACAGGGCGCGATGTTCTTCGATCTCCTCCGCCGTTGCCTCGCGGGCCAGCGCCAGGGGCAGGAACCACTCGGTCAGAAGGTCGGTCTCGGCGATCAGCGCGGTCTCGTCATAGGCGAACAGCGGCTTGCCTGCGCCGATCGTTTCCGGCGCGGCGCCGGCATGCAGCTTCGCCAGCACTTCCACTGCCGCCGTGTAGAGTGGGGCCTCGTCGGCACCTTGCGCCATCACATCGGCAAACAGCGCGTCGCCCAGATCCTCGAGAATGGCGAAACCCTGGGCATGGTCGGCGGCATGGATCGCCGGCGCGCCCAGGCCGAGCCCGCGCAGATATCCGGCCACCGCGGCAAAGCGCGCGCAGTCGGCACCCGCCAGACGCGCCACGGCATTGTACCCCAGCGCGCGGCGCTGTTCGGCGGTGGCGCCGGCGGGCGCAACGGGCGCCTCCGCATTCTGCGGCTGGTCCATCAGCATCGCCTGACGCCCGTTCTGCCTCAGGCGCGCATAGCGGCGGGTCGAGGCGTCGCCGGGCAGCGGCGCGATGCTGGCGTCGCCCCAACCGGACGCCACCAGGAAATCGCGCATCGCCTCCCGGCGCGCGGCATCAGACATTGGCCAGCTCCCGCCAGCGCGCCGGCCCGGTAATGCGGGCGGTGCGTGTTCCATCTGCCAGCGCCATGCGCACATGCAACGTGCCGGGCGGAAGCGCTTCGGGCGCGCGCTCCGGCCATTCCACCAGCACCGCGCCCTGATCCAGCGCGTCCTCGAACCCCAGTTCCGCCATCTCGCGTGGAGACTTCAGGCGGTACAGATCGTAGTGGCTGACGAGCAGTGACGGCGTCTCATAGACCTGTACGATGGTGAAAGTGGGGCTGGGCACCTCGCCGGTCACGCCCAGTGCCTTCAGGACGGCGCGCGCCAGTGTGGTCTTGCCCGCGCCAAGGTCGCCCCACAAGGCCACCGCATCGCCGGCCTTGAGCCCGCGCGCGATCGCCGTCCCCAGCGCTTCGGTTGCCGCCAGGGTGGGCAGGGCCATCCGGGCGCGGACCGTGCCGCCGTCAGTCTCTGGATTTTCCGCCATCATGCCGCTTGTAGCGCGGGGCAAAGGCGCGCGGAAGGGTCTGATTGCGCCCGTTCATCCGCCATGCTAGCCCCGCGCCGCAAGCAGCACAGACAGAGCGACATGTCCGAGAAAATCGTCATCATCGGCGCCGGCCAGGCGGCCGCCCAGGCCGTGCAGAGCCTGCGCAACGGCGGCTTTGACGGGCCCATCACGCTGGTGGGCGAGGAGCCTTACGCACCGTATCAGCGCCCGCCGCTGTCCAAGGCCTATTTGCTGGGCCAGTTCGAGCGCGCCCGCCTGTTCCTGAAGGGCGACGATTATTATCCGCATGCCGGTTGCGAGCTGTTGCTGAACACACGCGCCAGGGCGATTCACCGCGCCGGCCGGACTGTGGAACTCGAAGACGGCCGCGCGCTGCCATACGACAAGCTGCTGCTGACAACCGGCGCGCGGGTGCGCAAGCTGAACTGCGCCGGCGCCGATTTGCCGGGTGTGCA
>JBEHXB010000398.1:0-2546 GCA_048498895.1 Pseudomonadota bacterium | reverse complement strand
GCGCGCCGTCCAACGGGAATCGTGCGTGGCATCGGCGAGCCGGGCGAATGCAGCCGACAGGTCGACATTGTGCTCGGTCGACTTCCAAGTATAGCGCCGCGGGTTCGGTTCGCCGCCGAACGTCCCGCCGGTGAAGCCGGGGGCCGAGAAGCTGCTTTCCAGATAGGCGGCGATACGCACCGCGCCCTGCAGATACCGGTCGCCAGCACCGGCGTGATGCAGGCCCAGCAGCGCCAGCATCGCCCACGCCAGGTTGCCGGTATCGCTGCCCGCCTGATAGCCGTCTTCGATCCAGCGCCCGCCTTCCGGCCAGCCGCCCAGCTTCACGGGATTGGGGGGCGGCCCTGCCAGATAGCCGTTGCGAAGGCGGCCATCCTTCCAAAAACGGTCATGGTCCAGCGCCGCCAGGATGGCATCGCCGATGCGCGCAGCGCGGGCCGTGTCGCCGCAGCCGACAAGCGCCAGTGTCGCAGCGGCATCGTCATAGAGGAAGGCAACGTTCCTGAGCGCCTTGTCGGTGGCGGTGGGGTAGGAGACGACAAACACCGCCCGCTTGCCCGCCGCATCCACCTGCCGCGCCAGCACGGCGCACGGTTCAGCCAGCGCCGGCAGCGGCAGCAGCGCCGCGGCAGCGACCAGAAAGGCGGCGAGCCGCATTATTTCAGGAATCCCTTCACCAGCTTCGTAACCGCGGCGGGATTTTCCTCCATCACCCAATGGCCGCTGTCGGGAACCACGCCGCCCTTGACGTTGGTGGCGACCTGATCGAGATCGGTTTTCATGACCAGGGCATAGGATTTCTCCGCCCCCAGCGCCAGCACCGGCATGGTCAGCTTGCTCCTGGCGAAGGCGCGGTTGTCGATGCTGTCCTGCGGGAAGGCCCTGAACTGTTCGAAGGCGTCATGCACCGCGTGCGGTTTGGCCAGCAGCGCGGCGTAATGCGCCCGCGTGGCTTCGTCGATCCGCGCCGGATGGGCCGACAGTTCATTGTAGAAGCGGTCGAGATAGATGCGCTCGCGCCCCGCCACCAGCCGCTCCTCATCGGGGCCGTAGAAATTGAAATGCCAGGCCTTGGGATTGGAAAGCTGGCTCTGCCAGATCGGGTCGGGGCCGGGCAGCGGCGCGTCGATCACGATCCATTTGGTAATGCGGGCGGGAAATTGCGCCGCCAGGGCGTAACCCACCATGTTGCCGATATCATGGGTTACCAGATCGGCCTTCTGAACATGCAGCGCATCCATCACGCCGGCGATATCCAGCGCCTGGTTCTTCTTGGTGTAGCCGCTGTCGGGATGGCCGGAGAGGCCAAAGCCGCGCAGGTCCGGCACCACGACCGTGTGGGTTGCCATCAAGGCTTTCGCCACCGGCGCCCACATGTCACCCGAGTCGCCAAAACCGTGCAGCAGCACCACGGCGGGGCCGGAGCCACCCGAGCGGACATAAATCTGGGTGCCGTTGACCTTGATGGTCTGGGTTTTGAAGGCGGGCGGGAAGGCTTCGAGGGCGCAGGCCGGCGCGGCGGCCAGAGCCAAAATCACGCAGGCACCCCACAGCGCGGATTTCATTTCACGACCGGACATGGCGCCCCCCACTTCTGCAACGATTGAAGCATTTCCGGGTCGAACAGCCAACCATGGACAGGAGACGGCAAACACGGCCCGCTTGCCCGCCACATCCACCAGCCGCGCCAGCACGGCGCAGGCATCGGCCAGCGCCGTTGTGGGCAGCAGAAGGAAGATCGCGGTCGGGACGGCGGCAACCCGTCCGCTCAGTTATAGCCTTTATCCTCGCTGCCGGGCACGAAAGGCGACAGCTTGACGATGCGGCATTGTTCGCCGGGAAGGCCGATATTGTTCACGCCAACCGGATCGCCCTGAGAGACGCAGGCGAACCGCGAATGCACCGCCACCACCGCGCCGGGCCGCATATGGATGCAGGTCGTCTCGGCCCGCACGGCGTTGCGCGCACCCACGCTGTTGGCGAGATAGATGTCATGCGGCCCGATCGGCCGGGCGTTGTAATCGGTGTTGTGCGTGGCGCGCACACACATGGACTTGTCTGCTTCGGCGGCGCGTGCCGCGATGGGCAGCGCCACCGACAGGGCCAGGGCCAAAGATGCAATATGCACGAAGCCTCCTTTCCCGCGCAGCCGCCTATTCCGCCGCCGGCTTGTGCAGATAGATCTCGCCGCCGGACTGTTTGAATTCCTCCGATTTCTTCGCCATCGCTGCGCGAATCTCGGCGGTGCTCAGCGTGTCGCCGAAGTTCGAATCGTTCTTGCCTTTGGCGGCGTCGCGCACTTCCTGCGAAATCTTCATCGAGCAGAATTTCGGCCCGCACATGGAGCAGAAATGCGCCACCTTGGCGCCTTCGGCCGGCAGCGTCTCGTCGTGATAGAGCTGCGCCGTTTCCGGATCGAGCGCCAGGGCGAACTGGTCGCGCCAGCGGAATTCGAAACGCGCCTTGCTCATCGCATCGTCCCAGATGCGCGCGGCGGGATGGCCCTTGGCCAGGTCGCTGGCATGGGCGGCGATGCGATAGGCGAT
>JBEHXB010000397.1:0-2559 GCA_048498895.1 Pseudomonadota bacterium | reverse complement strand
GGGCCGGCCGGTCGTGGCGATCTGGAAGGCTTCATGCAGGATGCGGCTGAGCTCGTTCACGTCCCGCGCCAGCCAGTTGTGCTTGGTGCAGGGCCGGGTAATGCCCACCGTGTCGCATTCCTGGAAGGCATCGGTGCCGATCAGGTGGGTGGGAACCTGGCCGGTCAGGACAATCAGGGGAATGGAATCCATCAGCGCGTCGGTCAGGCCGGTCACCGCATTGGTGGCACCGGGGCCGGAGGTGACCAGCACCACGCCGGGCTTGCCGGTGGAACGGGCGTAGCCTTCGGCGGCATGAACGGCGCCCTGCTCATGGCGCACCAGCACATGGGTCAGGCCCTCGGCCTCGAACAGCGCGTCATAGATGGGAAGAACGGCGCCGCCGGGATAGCCGAAAATATGGGTGACACCCTGGTCCCTGAGGGCCCGGATCACCATCTGGGCCCCCGTCATGGCCTCTGCCAATGAACCGGGGCCGGCCTCCGCGGCCAGCGCCACGCCCTGCAAAGTGTCGTCCTTGTCCATGACCGGATTCCTCGAACGCGGGCCTTCACCCCGCCAAACTCTCAGTACCAAAGATAAAGGGGCGTTTTACGCCCCTTTCCTGCGACAGCCACCATCCGTTTGGCGGAGCGTCAACTCCACCCGGACGGTGACCAGGGAATAAGTACCAGCGTGTAGCGCATGACGGGCGGGAACTTAAAGTCGCGGCAGAGCTTCGTCAAGCAATTTCATGCGTATTCGTCTACGATCTTGGTAATAAAATTACTCACGCTGGCATCAATCCAGCCATAATCGCTCATACGGTGGCGAAACCAGGTCACCTGCCGCTTGGCAAAACGGCCGGTATCGGTGATCGCGCGGGCCAGCGCCGCCTCGCGCGACAAATCGCCCGCGGCCAAGGCCTGCAGCGGGCGAAGGCCCAGCAGCCGGGCGGCGGGAAGAGCCGGGTCCAGGTCCATCAGGGCTTGCGCCTCTTCCAGGCCGCCCCGGTCCACCATGGCTTCGAACCTTTGGGCAATTCGCAGGCGCAGCACATCGCGCGGCATGTCGAGCACGAATTTCGCCAGTTTCAGTCCCGCCAGCACCGGCCGGCCCCTGCGTTTCTGCCACTGCAGCAGGGGCGTGCCGGTGGCTTGCAGCACCTCCCAGGCGCGGGCGATGCGCTGGGGATCGGTGGGGCGCAGCACTGCCGCGCTCGCCGGATCGCGTGCGGCCAGCCGCGCATGCAGGGCTTGCGGCCCGATTTCCGCCAGCAGCGCGCGGCCGGCGGCGCGCACGGCGGCGGGAATGGCGGGCATGTCGGACAGCCCTTCGGTCAGGGCGGTGAAATAGAGCCCGGTGCCACCGGTGAAGACGGGGATGCGCTTCATCGCGCGTGCTTCTTCCAGCGCCCGCGCGGCGTCGATGGCGTAGCGGCCGGTGGAATAGCCGTCACGCGCGCTGACATGGCCATAAAGAAAATGGGGCACGCGGGCGCGCGCGGCCGCGTCGGGCGCGGCGGTCAGGACCGGCGCCTCGGCATAGACCTGCATGGAGTCGGCGTTGATCACCACCCCGCCCAGTTTTTCAGCCAGCGCCAGCGCGAGCGCGGACTTGCCGCTCGCGGTGGGGCCTGCAATAAGCACCGCGTCAACCGTCATCGGATGATGACCGAAATTACCGTCATCGGATGATGACCGAAATCAATGTCATGGGACAACAATGTCCGGCTTTGTCGTGAATGTCATTGGCGTCGATGCCGATCACCGCCTGTTGCGGGGGCTGGGCGACATCCGCGAACTGTCGCCGGGCTTTGCCTATGACATCGCTGTGGAAAGCCGCGCGGCGCTTTTCGCCGCACGCCATATTGCCGGCGATGCGCCCTGGGACATCAACCTGGTTTCGACGGAAAACCGCCGCAAGAAGCTGCTGGTGGCCGACATGGACTCCACCATCATCAATGTCGAATGTCTGGACGAACTGGCCGACATGGCGGGGCTGAAGCCGCAGATCGCCGCCATCACCGAGCGGGCAATGCGCGGCGAACTGGCGTTCGAGGCGGCGCTGCAGGAACGCGTGGGCATGCTGAAGGGCCTTCATCTGTCGGCGCTGGAAAAGACCTATGCCGAGCGGGTGCGGCTGAACCCCGGCGCGAAGAACCTGCTGGCCACCATGCGCGCGCATGGCGCCCACACCGTGCTGGTGTCAGGCGGGTTCGGCTTCTTCACCAGCCGCGTGGCGGCGCTGGCGGGATTTCACGAGCATTACGGCAACAGCCTGATCGACGACGGCGCGGCGCTGACCGGCGAGGTGGCCATGCCCATTCTGGGCCGGGAAGCCAAGGTCGAGACCATGGAGCGCACGGCGCGGCGGCTGGGCATTTCCCACGCCGAAGTGCTGGCGGTGGGCGACGGCGCCAACGACCTGGGCATGATAAGGCTGGCGGGGCTGGGCGTCGCCTATCACGCCAAGCCGGTGGTGGCCGAGGCAGCGGGCGCGGCAATCAACCACAATACGCTGGAGGCGCTTTTGTACCTGCAAGGCTACAGCGACGCCGAGATCGCCCGCGAATAGCGG
>JBEHXB010000396.1:0-2560 GCA_048498895.1 Pseudomonadota bacterium | reverse complement strand
TGACCATGCCCGATCGCCGCGATCTGCTGGCCGGTGCCGCCCTGTTCTTCGGAACCAGCCTCGCGCCGCCCCTGGCAAAGGCCCTGTCCCAAGCGGACAGTCCAGCCGGGTTCACCGCTTCCCACGCCGTGTTCAACGATGGGCAGCGAGCCTTGGTCACGGCGATCTGCGACCGCATCGTTCCCGCCACCGATACACCTGGCGCCGTCGCCGCCGGTGTTCCCGGCTTTATCGAAATGATGCTGACCGACTGGTACAGCGGGGGCGACCGCATGGATTTCCTGGCCGGCCTGACGGAACTGGACGGGTTTGCCATGCGTGGGTACGGCAAGGTGTTCGCCGCGCTTCCGGCGCAGCAGCAGGACTCGGTGCTGACCACGGCCATGCACGGGATGATGCAGGGCCTCGCGTCGGGCTTCTTCGATCACTGCCGCCAGATGGTGGTGCTGGGCTATTACAGTTCCGAGATCGGTTGCAGGCAGGAGCGTGTCTATCTGCCGGTACCGGGCCGTTATGACGGCGCCTACCTGTATTCCCAGGTCGGGCGCGTCTTTTCTTCCTGAGCGGGACGGGCGCCATGGCGAATTACGATTTCGACGCGATTGTCATCGGTTCGGGGATCAGCGGCGGCTGGGCCGCCAAGGAGTTGTGCGAAAAGGGCCTGAAGGTGCTGATGCTCGATCGCGGCCGCATGGTCGAGCACAAGAAGGACTATATCACCGAGTTCAAGGGCCCCTGGCAGCTGCCCTATCGCGGCACCCTGCCGCCGGCGGAAGTGGCGCGCGATTATTTCCTGGCAAAGTGGGGCGGCGCCGCCAACACCGATCGAAACCACTTCTACAACAATGACCGGCTGAACCCGTTCGACTATGAGGGCTCGACCCCGTTCCGTTGGGTGCGGCCAAACCAGGTGGGCGGCAAGTCGCTGATCTGGGGCCGTGTTTCGCTGCGCTGGAGCCCGATCGACTTCGAGGCCAACCGGAAGGATGGCTATGGCGTGCCCTGGCCCATCAGCTACGACGAACTGGCGCCCTGGTATTCCTATGTCGAAAAGTTCGCGGGCATCGCAGGCGGCCGCGAAGGGCTGGCGCAGCTTCCCGACGGTGAATTCCAGCCGCCCCACGCGATGAACGTGGCCGAGATCTGGGTGAAGGAGCGGCTGGAAAAGGCTATGCCGGACCGCAAACTGATTCACACGCGCTGCGCCAACATGACCGAAGACAAGCCCGAGCAGGGGCGCTTCCGTTGCCAGGAGCGCAATCAGTGCGCCCGCGGCTGCTCCTTTGGGGCCTATTTCTCCACCCAGTCCTCGACCCTGCCGGCGGCGCGCAAGACCGGCAATCTCACCTTGCTCTCGGACAAGGTGGTGACGTCGCTGGACTATGATCCCAGGACCAAGCGCATCACCGGCGTGCGCACGGTCGATGCCAATACCAACGAAGCCAGGATCTATACCTCCCGGATCGTGTTTCTCTGTGCCTCGGCGATGGCGTCAGTGCAGATTCTGCTCAATTCGCGTCTGCCCGGATCGGACCGCAGCTTCGCCAATTCCAGCGGCACCCTGGGCTGCTATATCATGGACCATGCCATGCGCACCTTCTTCTGGGGGACGGTGCCGGAAGGCCAGTTGGACCAGTATGTGGAATATGGCCGCCGTCCTACCGGCGTCTATATCCCCAAATTCCGCAATCTGAACGGCCAGGATGCCGATGCCGATTTCGTGCGCGGCTATGGCATGCAGGGCGGAGCCTCGCGGCCCGTGGCCGCGCCGGAGGGCTTCGGCGCCTCGATGAAGGAGGGCTTGCGCAAATACGGTCCCTGGACCATCCAGTTCAATGTCTTTGCCGAATGTCTGCCCTACAAGAACAACACGCTGTCGCTGCATCCCACCAAGACCGATCGCTTCGGCATGCCATTGATCGTGTTTGACGTAGGCTTTCGCCATAACGAGGAGCGCATGATGGTGGATGCCGCGCGCCAGGGCGAGATAATGATGCGCGCCGCGGGCCTTGTCGATGTGGGCAGCCGGCAGGACGAGCATGTGCCCGGCGACGCCATCCATGAGATGGGTGGTGCTTGCATGGGCGATGACCCGAAGGCTTCGGTCGTCAATCGCTGGAGCCAGGCGCATGATGCCGACAACCTGTTCGTCACCGACGGCTCGCACATGTCGTCCACCAACTGCGTGAATCCATCGCTGACATTCATGGCGCTGACGGCGCGGGCCGCCGACCATGCGGTCAAGCTGGCCAGGGAACACGTCATCTGAACACGGGCCGTCCATCATGTCATTGAGGCGCAGGGACTTCATGGTCGGCGCGGCGGCTGTCGCGCTCACCATGCCCGCATCCGGTGCACCGGCGGCCGACGCGGCGCTTAAGCGCACTTTCGAAGACATCGCGAACGCCATCCTCGCCGACGAGCCGGAAACGGCGACCTTCCTGGGGTTGGATAAGGATGCGCGAGCGGGGCTGAAGGCAAGATTGTCCGACCAGTCCTGGGCTCATGTGGGGGCCGATCCACAGCGCTGCCGAAACTGGCTTGCACGGCTGAAGGCGGT
>JBEHXB010000395.1:0-2574 GCA_048498895.1 Pseudomonadota bacterium | reverse complement strand
ATCGCCGGAGAAGAAATTGTTGCCCAGCGATGTGAACAGCAGGGGCGCGGTCTCGCCCGAGATTCGCGCCACCGCCAGCAGCACGCCGGTGACGATGCCTGCGCGCGCCGCCTTCCAGGTCACGGCGCGGATCACGAAGCTGCGCGGCGCACCCAGCGCAATCGCCGCCTCGCGCAGCCCATTGGGCACCAGCAGCAGCATGTTTTCGGTCGTGCGCACCACCACCGGAATCACGATCACGGTCAGGGCCGCGGCGCCCGCGATGGCCGAGAAATGGCCCATGCGGACCACGACCACCTCATAGACGAACAGGCCGATGACGATGGACGGCGCCGAAAGAAGGATATCGTTGACGAAGCGCACGAAGAAGGAAAAGCGGTGGTGGCGGCCATATTCGGCCAGCCAGGTGCCGGCGAACAGCCCGATGGGCGTTCCCGCCGCCACGGCCAGAACGCTCATGATGATGCTGCCCATGATGGAATTGTAGAGCCCGCCTTCCATCATCGGCGGCGGCGTGTTCAGGGTGAAGATGTGCAGGCTCAGGGCCGAGAAGCCTTCGTGCAGCAGCGAGAACAGGATCAACGCCAGCCACACCAGGCCGAAAAGCGCTGCCGCGATGGACAGAACGATGAAGAGCCCGTTGGTGAACCGGCGGCGCATGTAAAGGCCGGGATTGGCGAGCATTGCGTTCCTCATTTGCCCGCCCGCTTTTCCAGGGTGCGCAGCATCAGCTGCGCCACGGCCAGTACGACGAAGGTTATGACGAACAACAGAAGGCCCATGGCGATCAGCGAGGAGGTGTAGAGCGGGCCCGTCGCCTCGGTGAACTCGTTGGCGATGGTGGCCGAGATGGTGGTGCCCGGCGAGAACAGCGAGGCTTCGATATTGTGCGCGTTGCCGATCACGAAGGTGACGGCCATGGTTTCGCCCAGGGCGCGGCCCAGCGCCAGCATCGTCCCGCCCACCACACCGGTGCGCGCGAACGGCAGCGCCACGCGCCACATGACTTCCCAGGTGGTGCAGCCCAGGCCATAGGCGGCTTCCTTCAGCACCGGGGGAACGGTCTGCAGCACGTCGCGCGCCACCGCCGAGATGAAGGGCAGCACCATGATGGCCAGTATCACGCTGGCGGTGAACACGCCGATGCCATAGGGCGCCCCGCCCAACAGGGTGCCGATGACGGGCACGCCGCTGGTTGCGTCGATGATGGGCTGCTGGACATGAAGCTGGAACCAGGGCGCGAAGACGAACAGGCCCCAGATGCCGTAGATGATGGAAGGGATGCCCGCCAGAAGCTCGATGGCGATGGCGATGGGCCGGCGCAGGGGCCGCGGGCACAGCTCTGTCAGGAAGATGGCGATGCCGATGCCCACCGGCACCGCGATGAACATGGCAATGAGCGAGGTGACCAGGGTGCCGTAGATCGAGGCCAGCGCCCCGAACCGCTCTTCTGTCGGGTTCCATGCCTCGGTGGTGATGAAGGACACGCCGAACGCCTTGAAGGCGGGCATCGCGCCGGCCAGGAGGGAAAAGAGCACCCCGGCGAATATCAGCGTGACCGCCACGGCCGCGCCCAGCGCGAACGCGCGGAAGCGCAAATCGCCTGCCCCGGCCCTGCGGGCCGCCTTGACCCGGATATGGCGGGCGCTGGCGGCAACATCGCCGCCCTGGTCGATCAGGCTGATGTCGGTCAAGGTCGGTCCCGGTCGGAATGTCTGGCGGTTTGGCGCATGTCAGTTCACCCGGCTGCGGCGCCACGAACATCACAGTGCTGCAAAGCTTTTATGACGGCGCGGGGACTGGCGCCGGGTGTCCGGCCCAACCATTTGTTTCAAATGGGAAATCGCCGATCCAGGCCGGCGCATCGTGATGTGCCGGGAAAGGGAACATTAAGCAAATTTTTGTGGACCGCGGGCCAGTATCGCCCGGCAATTCCTGACGAGGGCTGGCTTTTTCCGTGCTGCGGGCAACCCGTATCGTTTTTGGAGTCCTCGCCGGGCTCATGCTGGTGGGGGCTCTTGCCAATGTCGTCCTGACCGGACGGCTGACCATCATGTCGCCAGTGAGTTTCGGGGCCCTTCTGGTGGTGGCGCTCGCCTACCTGACCAGGAGCCAGATCGAAGCGCGCGGCCGCAGAGAGGTGCTGGAGCAGCAGACCGCCCAGTTGAAGATCATCGCCCAGCGGCTGGAAGCGTCGCTGAAGAACGCCGCCACCATCAACGCCCGGCTGAACCAGAGCGAGGCCCGCTACAAGGGGCTGGTGGATGCCCAGGGCGACGCCATCTTCCGCCGCGATGCCTCAAGCCGCCTCACCTATGGCAATGACGCCTTCTTCCGCCTGTTCGGCCTGACGCCGGGGCGCGCCATCGGCTATCCCTTCGCGCCCCAGCCGCATCCCGACAGCCGCTCGCCCATCTTCGGCGGCTTCGCCGCACTGGAACAGGGCCGCGGGCGCGCGCGCTATGACCAGCATGTGCGAACCACCTCGGGTTATCGCTGGATCGCCTGGGAAGACTATGCGGTGCGCGATTCCCACGGCCGGCTGGTCGAGGTGCAGAGCGTGGGCCGCGACAT
>JBEHXB010000394.1:0-2610 GCA_048498895.1 Pseudomonadota bacterium | reverse complement strand
GCCGGTCCCTGGCCAAGAAGCGCCTTGCGCGTCGCCGCCAGCCGCGCATAACAGGTGACCAGCGCGCGGCGGTAAGGCTCGTCCATCTGCTGCACCGACGTATTCTCCGGCGTGGCGCCCAGCGCCGCCAGTTCCCGGCTGGTGCTGACCAGCGAATCCGACAGCGACAGTTCGGCGCCCAGCGCATGCACTTCGGCCAGGTAATGGTCGAGCACCGTCTCGGATTGCCGGCGCACCGCATAGTCCAGCGTCTGGGGCGAGACGTTCGGGTTGCCGTCTCGGTCCCCGCCGACCCAGGAACCGGGCTTGAGGTAATCGACGATCTCGCCGCCCAGCCCGAACAGTCTCGCGAAGCGCCGCTTCACCACCGCAAGTTGGGGCAGGAAGGTGCGGGCAAAGACCGCGATGTTGTTCTCGATCTCGTCGGTGACATCGATGCGGACGCCACGCAGCATGCGCGTCTGCCATAGGATGCGGATGGCGCGCTTGAGCCGCGCGTCGATCTCGGCGACCTCCGTGGCGGTCGCCCCTGCCTGCTCGCGCGCCTCAAGCAGTTCGCTCAACTCCTCCTCGCGGTCCAGAACCGACTTTCGCCGCACCTCGGTGGGATGGGCGGTGATCACCGGCACCAACAGCGCCTCTTTCAGGAATGCGGCGGCCTTGTCCATCGGCAGGGCGTCGTACTGTTCCAGCCGCTGCATCGCGCCCGTACCCAACACGCGCGTCTGCCGGCGAAGGACATGGTCGTCTGCGATATTGGCCAGCTGCGAAAATATGGAGAAGGCGCGGATCAGCAGAAATGTGTCCGCCTGCGACAGGGGAGTCAGCAGCTTCTCGATGCCGCGCTCGCCCGCACGATATTCGCCAACCGACTGGCGGCGGATGTCTTCCACCAGCAGATAGGCCTCGGGGCCTTGCTGTTCGCGGATCACTTCGCCCAAAAGCCGGCCCAGAAGGCGGATGTGGGCGCGATCCTCACCGGTCCGTGATGCCTGCGCGCTCATGGAACCGATGATTGTCCTATTTGCTGCGGCGCAGCAAGGCCTTCATGGCCGGGCGAAGCGCGCTCAGAATCGCGGCGCCTCCGCTCAAACGGTCCACCAGACCATCCTGTTCGCTTCCACCTTACGGTGTGGGCGAAACGCGCCTGGACGGATCGAACACCGGCGGCGGCGGGCCGTACATATTGTCGCCAGTATCGCCCGGCTGGCACCAGAAATAGATCAGCACCAGCGCCATGATCAGGGTTGCGATATGGATCAGCCAGAGCATCGGCAGCAGCGTCAGGGCAAAGAACCCGACGGCGAAGAAGCTCATGACCGTGATCAGGGTCAGGATCTGGCTCAGAGCAACCAGGAAGAAGAGCACCCAGACCAGCTGGCCATTGCGGCCGATATCCTGCAGTCGCCGCGCGCCCAGGCTAGTTGCCGGAAGCAGTATCGCCAGGTTGTAGAGCACGCCCAGCGGCACATGCAGGATGGCGCCCACGATGGAGGCCACGACCGCGGCAACGACGTTGGCCAGCACGAAATACCAGAATTCCGGCCTGCCGACCCGGCCGCTCATGTCGAAATAATGTTCGGTGATGATGCGCTTGTAGTTGTCGAAGATAGCTTGCGGATCCATGCCTACCCCCTTGTCGCTGCCCCAAACGCCGGACTCCGGCGCCAAAACGCTGTACCTGTGGGCCCGTTTGGCGTAATGCGCCGGGCGCAAGGCCGGTGTGCGACCCTCCTGGGAGCAAGCCGGCCATGACATAGCTTACACGCATTGGACAGATTGGCTAAGGGGATGGTTTGGCCAGGGGTTCGGCAGGACAAAGGACATGACGGCACGGATTTTCATCGATGGCGCGGCGGGAACCACGGGGCTGGAAATCCGCCAGCGCCTGGAAAACCGCAGCGAGCTTTCGCTGATTTCCCTCTCCGAGGCCGATCGCAAGGATCCGGCCGCGCGCAAACGTGCCCTGAACGAGGCCGAGCTGGTGATCCTCTGCCTGCCCGACGACGCGGCGCGTCAGGCGGTCTCTCTGATTGACAATCCGCGGGTGCGGGTCATCGACGCTTCCAGCGCGCACCGCGTGGCGCCCGGCTGGACCTATGGTTTCGCCGAGCTGGAACCGGACGGCTATGACCAGATCGCGGCGGCACAGCGGGTAACCAATCCCGGCTGCTGGCCGACGGGATTCCTGGCGCTTGTGCGGCCGCTGGTGCGGGCCGGGATCGTGCCGGCGGATTTTCCCGTCAGTGTCAGCGGCGTGTCGGGCTATTCCGGCGGCGGCAAGAGCATGATCGCGGAATTCGAGGATCGCGACGCGCTGGGCTACACAAATTCCGTTTCCCGGATTTATGGCCTGTCGCTGAAGCACAAGCACCTTCCGGAGATGATGCAGCACGCCGGGCTCTCCCATCCGCCGTTGTTCGAACCCGGCCTGGGCCGTTTTTATCGCGGCATGCTGGTGGAGGTGCCGCTGGCGTTATGGGCGCTGCCGGGCAAGCCGAAGCTCGCCGATGTCCATGCCGCACTGGCCGGGGCCTTCCGCGGCCGCCCGCTGGTCAAGGTGGCGACGCCAGAAGAGGCCGCGGCCATCACCACCCTGGACGCGGAGAT
>JBEHXB010000393.1:0-2616 GCA_048498895.1 Pseudomonadota bacterium | reverse complement strand
GTGCCGCCAGGGTGGGGAGTATCCGCGCCAGCCGGCTCGACGAAAATCCGTGCGAAATTCCGTGCGTCATGTCATGCCTCGCGCGGGTTATAATCGACCCGGAGCCAAAGAAACATGACCTGGCCGGCCCTCTCCCTTGCCGAGGCCCATGCCCGCCTGACCGCGCCCGGCGCGCCCTTCGAGACGGTGGAGGCGACGATAGCGGGTGTTCCCATGCGGGTGTGGAAGCATGCGCCTGCGACCGCGGCCGAGGCGTTTGCTGCCGCGCGCACCTGGGGCCGGCGCGAGTTCCTGGTCCTGGGCAGCGAACGTGTCACCTATGACGATTTTTGCCGCGCGGCGCTGAATCTGGCCGCCGCGATGGAAGCGCGCGGCCTTCGCAAAGGCGACCGTGTGGCGCTTGTGATGCGCAACTTGCCGGAATGGCCTGTCGTGTTCATGGCCGGGCTGCTGGCGGGCGCCGTCATGGTGCCGCTGAATGCCCGGTGGACAGAGAATGAGCTGGCCCATGGCGTCCTGGATTCGGGCGCGCGCTTCATCTTTGCCGATGCCGAGCGGCTGTCGCGGCTGACGGACCTGCCGCCGGCCGTGGCGCATGTCTTCGTCGCCCGCGCCGCGGATCGGCCGGCCGGCGTGACGTTGCTGGAGGATCTGATCGGCACGCCCAGCCGCTGGCGCGATCTGCCTGAAGCAGAGATGCCCGATGTTGCATTGGCGCCCGAGGACAATGCCACCATCTTCTATACGTCGGGCACCAGCGGCGCGCCCAAGGGGGCGCTGGGCACGCATCGGTCGCTGACCACCAACATCTTTGCCGCACCATTCTCGGCGGCGCGAAACGCCTTGCGCAGCGGTCAGGCCATTGCCGATCCGGCGACGGCTTCGCAGCGGGTCACGCTGCTCGCCGTGCCGTTCTTCCACGTCGTCGGCAGCCTGTCGGTCATGCTGCCGACCATGGCGGCGGGCGGCAAGCTGGTGTTGATGCACCGCTTCGAGCCGGAGGCAGCCCTGGCCCTGATCGAACGGGAGAGGGTCACGGTCACGGGGGGCGTTCCCGCCATCATGCTGGCGCTGCTAGAGCATCCGCGCCTCGGTGAATTCGATCTGTCCTCGCTGAAGCTGGCAACTTATGGCGGTGCGCCGCCGCCCGCCGACCTGCCGGCGCGCATCGCCGCCGCATTCCCCAATGCCGTCAGCGGACATGGCTGGGGCATGACCGAGACCTCGGCGACTTGCACCACCCATTCCGGCATGGATTATCTGAACCGCCCCGAAAGCTGCGGGCCGGCCCTGCCGGTCAGCCGCATCAAGGTCCTGATCGAAGGACGCGAAGCGCTGCCCGGCCAGGTGGGCGAATTGTGGGCGTTCGGGCCGAATGTCGTTAAGGGCTACTGGAACAGGGCTGACACCACTGCCGCGCATTTCCGCGATGGCTGGGTCAGGACGGGCGATCTTGCCAGCATCGACGGGGAAGGATTCCTCACCATCGTGGACCGGGCCACCGACATGGTGATCCGCGGCGGCGCGAACATCTACTGCATCGAGGTCGAGAATATCCTGGCGCGTCATCCGGCGGTGGCCGATGCGGCGCTGGTGGGCCTGCCCCATCCGCTTCTGGGCGAAGTGCCCGCCGCGCTGGTGCAGGTGCGCGGCCCCGTCAGCGAGGATGTCCTGCAGGATTTCGCGGGCCGCTATCTGGCCGCCTACAAGGTGCCGGTGCGCATTCTGGTCTCGCACGATCCGCTGCCGCGCAATGCGGGGGGAAAGCTGGTGCGGCGCGATTTGATCAAGGCTTTCGGGCCATGAGCGCGCTCATCGTCACCCCGCGCATCGCAATCCCCGAAAGCGAGCTGCAGGAAAGCTTTATCCGCAGCGCCGGGCCTGGTGGGCAGAATGTGAACAAGGTGGCCAGTGCGGTGCAGCTGCGCTTCGATGTGGCGGGGTCCCCCGCCCTGCCGGAACCGGTGCGCGCCGCGCTTGTGGCGGGCGGCAAGCTCACCGGCGCGGGCGTGCTGGTCATCACCGCCCGTCGTTTCCGGGAGCAGGACAGGAACCGCGCCGATGCCCGTGCCCGGCTGGTGGAAATCATCCGCCGCGCCGCCATGCCCAGGCGCCCGCGCCGCGCGACCAAAGTCCCCCGGACCAGCAAGGCAAAGCGGCTGGAATCGAAGAAGCATCGTGGCCACGTCAAGCGGCAGCGGGGCCAGATCTCGCCGGAGTGATTTGGATCTATGCCTTGCGCATCTTCCGGCGTTCTATCGCGGCGCGGATCTTTTCGACGATGGTTTCGAAATCGCAGGGCTTTCTGAGGAACTCGGCCTGACACAGTTCTGCGGCCATGTTGGCCTTGCCGGGATAGCCGCTGGCCAGGATCACCGGAATCTCCGGGCGCTGTTCGTGGATCCAGCGCGCCAGGTTGAAGCCGTCGATGCCCGGCATCTTGATGTCGCTGAAGACAAGATCGACGTGTCCGGGGCCGGACAGATACGCCATCGCCTCTTCGGCCGAGGCGACGCCGATTGCGACAAAGCCATTGTCCTGCAGGATCTCGACCAGGACGCCACGCATCAGGAACTCGTCATCGACCACCAGTACCGTGTGACGGTCGCTCCTGCG
>JBEHXB010000392.1:0-2620 GCA_048498895.1 Pseudomonadota bacterium | reverse complement strand
TTGCGGAACCGCCCGAGAATATGATCGGGACCCAGGATGGCTGCGGCGGTTTCCGTGGCTACCACCATGAAGTGTTCGCTCAGGTCGTGACAGCGGCCATCCAGGGTGATATGTCGCTCCTGCATGGCTTCCAGCAACGCCGCCTGGGTCTTGGGCGGGGTACGATTAATCTCGTCCGCCAGCAGCACCTCGCAGAATACCGGTCCCTTGCTAACCGCAAAATTGCCCGTCTGAAAATTGAAGAGATTGACGCCCAGAATGTCGCCCGGCATCAGATCGGGCGTGAACTGGATGCGCCCGAAGTCCAGGCCGATACAACGCGCGAAACATTGCGCCAGCAGCGTCTTTGCCACGCCCGGCGGCCCCTCCAGCAGGATATGGCCGCCTGCAAACAGTGCGATCAGCAGAAGGTCGACCGTCTTGGCCTGCCCCACGACCACCTTGGCCATCTGACCGCGGATCGCCTCTGCCATCCCACGAATTTCAGCGATTTCCACCTGTGACCCCCTTTTGCCAATCGTATGCCTTTGCGGCGACCCTGCGAAGGTCGTCCGCTGAGCCTGCGGTTTGCGCTTCTGCAAGGATGTTCTGGTACGACACGGGCCGAGCCAGAGCGTCCTCAAGCGAAGCCAGCAGGCGGTCTTGTTCCGCCGGCCCAGACCTTCGAGCGCCTAGCCGCGCCAGTGCATGCTCGCGCATGGCGGTGACGTAACGCGGTGCCATGGCGCCTTCCCGGTGCATAATGCGCACCAGCTGGGCGGTCCCTGCCACAAGAGCCCGCTTACCACGCCCGCTGGGAGCAGCTGTGACCGGCGCACCGAACCGGGCCAGAGCGCGCGCGCATACAAGAAGTGCGGCGATTGCCAAGCAGAGCGTCGCCCCCAGAAAGGGCGGCTCCATCAGTGCGCGCAGGAGATTGGGCTTCCGCCCCAGGCCATCCAGAGTGACGTCCATCCACACGGGCCCATCGCCCCTTCGCAGTCCTTTGATGAGTGCCATGGCCTGCGTCGCAGCACCCTGATCCGCCAGGCCGTGATTGTTCAGCAGGTCAGGTTCGCTGACCACATAGACCGCGCCCTGCTTCTGGGGAATGGACACGACGACATCGCCGCGGTTCCAAGTGGCCAGGATCGGATCACCGCCCCGGATGCTCTGCAGTTCCTCGATATGCGCAATCGAGCCCACTGGCAGGGAGGATGGCGCGGCCCATCCGCGAAAGAGACCGACATTGCGGGCCGTACCGCTGCCGCGTACGATAACGGCCTTCGGCGATAAGTGGCGCAATTGCTGCGACAGAACCGATACAGGCAGGGCGCTGAATTTCATCACCCAGCCAGGGTGGCGCTGATCGGGGACAACGGTCCACTTCGGCATGATGATCAGCAGCGGCGCACGGTGCTCATAACCGGCGATGTCGGCCGCCGTCGTATTGGCATTCGGCGTCAAGATGATCAGGCTGGGCGCCGCTATGCCGCGACCCATAGGGCCCCGGTCCACCGCGACAGGAATACCTGCCAGCGAGAGATAGCGCACCAGTCCCGAAAACCCCACCGCCGAGCGCGACAATGCATTGGTATCGTAATTTTCGTCGCTGCGCAGATCGGGGGCGAAGGCAAACAGCACCGCAAGGACGATCATCGCAATTGTGCTGATTGCCAGCAGCAGCATAGAAAGGCGCTCGCTTATGAAAGCGGGCTTCATCGTGCCGCCTGCCAGGCAGAGGGATAGGTGAAGCGTTCGAAAGCGCGCCGGCATTCCAGAAATTCCGCGCGCCCGATGGAGCGGCGGGCGAACAGACATTGCTCCACGACGCCGGCAATTCCGGAAAACACTTCGCGGGCATCGCGCGTGAGGTCGGGCAGAACAGCAATTTCGCGGCTGGTCATGCTGGGCCGCACGGCGCCCGGCCTACGCTCCGAAATTTCCTGGATGCTGACCAGAAGCAGGTGGTGCGCCGCCTCGGCGAAGCGATCCTGGCCGGCAAGCAGGTCGGCGTCATGCAACAGCAGGTGGGCGCGCTCCGCACTGGGCTGCCAGGCGGCCATGGGCGCGTTATCGATCGGACGCGGTATGTTCCAGTTCCGGTTCAGCAGGTGCCGCACCAGGAAATATCCGATGATCAGGAGAATTAGCCCGAATACAATCCAGCCTGCCGTCCGAAACCAGTCGGCGTGCAGTGACAGGAAATGCAGCAGGCGCGTGAACCAGGGCGGCGGCTTTGGCGGGTCCACCACGTCGGGGAAAGTAAATTGAATGCCGTGGTCCCTTTGGAGGGTTTCCCATGCCGTGCGGCCGTCCGATGCGGCCGATGACCCCGAGCCTGCCCCGATCATCTGCTATGTCACAACCCCCACCGGTTGTTAGCAGACCCGGCGGCCGCGCCGCAATCGCGCTGAAGGCCGGGAAATGCCACCTGGACCAACAGCGCCTGTTTTTGGCCATGCGGCCTCTCGGAATCCTCGGCCAAGCCGCACGGCACCAGGCTCTGTGCTTCCCATTTTTAACCCTATTCGTTCGCTGGATCAGGGCGAATTGTGATGGATTAATCTGGGCGTCGATGGATGTGCGCTAGCGGCAAAGCGGCCACGGTAGAGTGATGTCGCGCTAGCCGATACCCTAA
>JBEHXB010000391.1:0-2627 GCA_048498895.1 Pseudomonadota bacterium | reverse complement strand
CACGCATGACGACATAACCGCCGATGCGGTGGCCAAGGCCTTCGGTGTTTCCATCGATTACCATCCCGAAGCCTACCGGCTGCTGGAGGCGCGCTATCCCCCTGGCGAGTTCAATGAGGCGCGCAAGCGCATGGCCCGCATTCCGGAAGGTGCCGCGCTGATCCCCAACGCGGTCTCGGTGGCGCCGGGTTTTCACATCGGCAATGTTTATGTGATGGCGGGGGTGCCGATGGTGATGCGCGCGATGCTCGAACAGGTCGTGCCGCAATTGCCGCGTGGGGCGCCAAACATCGCCATCACCATAGAGGCCAAGGTGATGGAAGGCGCCGTCGCCGCAAGATTGGCCGCCATCCAGAAGCAGGAACCCGATGTCGCGATCGGCTCCTATCCCTTCTATCGCGACACCGGCACGGGTGTGCAACTTGTCGCACGCGGCCGCGACAGGCAGGCGGTCGAACGCGCCGCGGCCGCGATTGAAGCGCATCTGCGCGAACTTGGTGTTGCAGCGCAGCGCATAAAACAGGTTGTTCCGGACGGTCAGTCCTGACAGGCTCCCGGAAAATATCCGCAAGACCCAGGGGAGGGGACAATGGACATCAAGAAGCGCGACTTTCTGACCGGCACGATGGTGGTGGGTGCAGGGTTGGCGGCGGCGGTTGGGCAGACGGCGCAGGCCGCCGTCACCCGTGACCCGAAGGGCGTGCCGAAGGCCACCGGCAAGACCATGCTGGACAGCCCCAACTATATCGGCACCGCCAGCAAGGGCGGCGGCTTCAACAAGAACTGGGCACGCCAGTTGCCGCAGGTTTCCACCACCGATCCCAACTACAAGCCGCGCCGCATCAACAAGGCGATCGAGCTGTGGGAAGACAATCAGGTCGCCTTCTATCACGTCTATGCGCCATCGGGTGCGCCGGACGGCTATGAGGAAGGCAAACGCATGGCGCAGACCTTCGCCGACGCCATCAATTACGAGATGGAAAATGGCTGCATGGATTTCTCCAACCTGCGCAACTTCATGCAGGGCCTGGTCGATGGCGGTCCCACCCCGTCGGGTCACCGCACCCCGATGGTGTTCGTCACCCTTCCGGCGGTCGGTTTTGACGGCCCGTCCATGCGTGCCAATGCCTGGCAGATCCAGCAGGCGCTGGCGGCGGGCGCACATGGCTGCCTGATCTGCGAGATGCACTCGCCCGAAGCCGGCGAGATCGCCATCTCTGCCGCCCGCTACAAGTTCACCCTGCCCGGCGTGAAGGAATATCCCATCGAAGGCAGCCGCGGCGCGGGCTCACAATATTTTGCCCAGCACATCTGGGGCACCAACCAGTATCTGGAAGTCGCCGACTGCTGGCCGGCCAATCCCAAGGGCGAGATTTCCATGGGCTTCAAACTGGAGAACCGCCATGCGGTGGAAAACGCCGAGGAACTGATGGCCATTCGGGGCCTGGCCTTTGCCGAGCCCGGCCCCAGTGACAACAGCTGGTCGATCCTGGGCTATGACGCGGTGCGCCCGATGAGCCGCGAGGAACGCGCCAAGGTCATGTCCACCCCGCTCTATGTGGATTCGCTGGAACGCGTCCGCCAGGCGGCCATGAAGAACAAGATCATGTGGCTGGGCACCGGCAAGCATGGTGCCACCATGAATGAAAGCTACGACCAGGGCATGCGCATGCTGCCGGGCGACAATGAAGAGGTCGTCCGTGCCAGCCGCGAATATTCCAAGCGCAGGATGCCCGCCTAAACACTGTTCGACAGGCACAGGCTTCCTCTCCCTTTCCGCGGCGCGTCCGCGCCAAAGGGGGAGGTGGCTTTGCGCGCCGGCGCCTGACCGAGGCGTAATTTCAAAACAACACCAATCCAGCGAAACACGATTTCGCCGCTTCCTGGCTTGGCGGAACCTGTTTCACATGACAGGATTGCAGGCATGAAGCTGCCTTATATCCTCGCGGGCATTGCCGGTTTTATCGGTCTGGCTGTTGCGGGCGTGGCCGTCGCCTCGACCCTCACATCCAACCATCACAGCGATTTCTACTCGCCCGGCAAGCACCAGTTCTATGTCTGGTGCGCGGGCGGCGCCAGCGGCATGGCCTGGCAACAGGGCGCCGATGCGGAGGATGCACAGTCCCGCCTCTACGCCGCCGAAAAGGCGGGCGGCCATGACAGGTGCTGGCCGGTCTGGCAGGGTCGCGTCGCGGACTAGCAGGTCTTGCGGGTTCTTGGCCCAACGGGTACGTCGCGCCTTCTGTCGCGCAGTTCCCGCATGCGGCGCTTCCGCCGCCGACCGCAAATCCTTTGTGCGCAGCCGCTACTTTAAATCTTTTTCCGCCGTGTCGAATGCGGCCAGCACTTCCTTGTTGCCGGCAAAGGTCTTGCGCGCGGCGGCCAGTGCGGCACGCGCCTTGTCGTCTTCGCCCAGCACATGCCAGGCGCGCACCAACCTGACCCAGCCCGGTGCGTCGTTGGGATCGGCCTTCAGCCGCGCCTCAAGCATCGCCACCATGGCCCGCGGATCGGGCCGCCCGCCGGGACCACCGGCCGTAGCCGTCAGCATGGCGATGCGATCCACCAGCAACTGATGCAGGGGCGCGCTGTCAGGCACATCGGCCAACAGCGCCTGCCACGCCTGG
>JBEHXB010000390.1:0-2628 GCA_048498895.1 Pseudomonadota bacterium | reverse complement strand
CGAATCGCCCGTCAAGAGTCTTGTTGAATCAGTGCGTTATGAATTGAGTCCCCGGATTCTTCCCCATACCAGATGTTGTGGCCTGTGAGCAGATCGTGAATGGGGCCGAAGCTTCGGCGGTGATGCGCCGTCACGCCATGGCGCTTCAGGCCGGCATAATGCTCGGGGGTGCCATAGCCCTTGTTGCGGCACCAGGCATAGCCGGGATGCTCGTCGTGAAGCCGTATCATCAGCCGGTCCCGGGTTACTTTGGCTATGATCGAGGCGGCGGCGATGGACAGGCTGCGCGCATCGCCGTCAACCAGTGTGTCACACTTGCAGGGAAGCGCCGGCGCGTCATTTCCGTCCACCAACGCGAAAGCGGCAGGTACCGGCAACGCACGCACCGCGCGTGCCATCGCCAGATGCGTCGCCTGGCGGATATTGACCAGGTCGATCTCTCCAACGCTGGCTTCGCCCACGCCGACCGCAATGGCCATATCCATGATCTGCGGAAACAGTGTCTCGCGGGTTTCCTCGTCAAGCTGCTTGGAGTCGTTGAGCCCTTTGGGAATGCGGCCCTTTTGCAGGATCACGGCGGCCGCCACCACCGGACCGGCCAGCGGCCCGCGCCCGGCTTCGTCCACGCCGCAGATCGGCCCTTCCAGGGTGTTAAGCAGGCGTGACTCGTAGATGTAATGGGGCATGGAGCGCTTATAGCGCACCACGCTGCCGATGCCACTGGCTCGGCTGGTTTTCCACTGGTGTGAACCCCAGACACAGGCCTGGACGCCAGGGCCTGCGCCGAAAATATCAGAACAACGCCAGCTGGTCGCCGCCTTGCGGTGGACGGCGGAATTTGGCCAGGGTCAGCGGTTTCGAGGGTTGGTTCAACCCCAGCCGCCTGACCGCCATATGAAAGCGGTGCGCCATCATTTCGGCATAGGGCCCGGTGCCCTTCATGCGTGTGTTCCAGTTGGAGTCGTAATCCTTGCCGCCGCGCATGGAGCGTACCAGCGACATCACATGTTTAGCGCGATCCGGGGCGTTGACTTCCAGCCACTCGCGAAACAGGTCCTTGATCTCCAGCGGCAGGCGCAAAAGCACATAACCCGCCGAGCGCGCGCCGGCCTCCCTGGCGGCGGTCAGCACCGCTTCCATCTCATGATCGTTCAGAGCCGGGATCGCGGGTGCGAACATGACGCCCGCCGGAACGCCGGCTTCGGCCAGTGACCGTATCGCCTGAATCCGGCGCGAGGGCGTAGCGGCACGCGGCTCCATGGTGCGTGCCAATTTCCTGTCCAATGTGGTGACAGAGAGGGCGGCCTTGGCAAGGCCCATCTCTGCCATCTCCGACAGGATGTCCAGATCGCGGAGTATTAGCGGCGATTTGGTGATGATGGCGACCGGGTGCCGAAAGTCGCGAAGCACTTCCAGAATCGAGCGGGTGATGTGCATGGTCCGCTCCACCGGCTGATAGGGATCGGTATTGGTGCCGATGGCGATGGTCCTGGGCACATAGCCAGGTGCTGACAACTCCTTTGCCAGCAACTTTGCCGCGTCGGGCTTGGCGAGCAGGCGGGACTCGAAATCCGCGCCGGGCGACATGCCCAGATAGGCGTGGGTTGGCCGGGCGAAACAATAAATGCAGCCATGCTCGCAGCCACGATAGGGATTGATCGACTGGTCGAAGGAAATGTCGGGCGACTGGTTGCGAGCGATGATGGTGCGGGTGGCATCCAGCGTCACCTCGGTGCGCAGCGGGGGCAGGGCGTCGTCTTCCCAGAACGCCTCTTGCGGGGGGAGGTGCTTGCGCGTTGCGGGCATGCCGGGGGCGGCATTGCTGTTGCTCCAACCATCGTCCAGCAGCACACGGCTGAATTTCTCGTAGCGGCCCGCCGCGTTGGAGACAGCGCCGCGACCCCGCAGGCGCTCCTGCCGGATGGTAGTGTCAAGGACAATAGTCATAGCTAGGACTGTACGCCCAAAATAGAACAAAACAAGTACAAAATGACGGACATGCTGATGCATCCCACGAAAAGCGGGGTGGCGTGGCGGCCGCGCCGGGCGGCCAATGGTTCCTGCCCGCCTTTTCAGCGGGCTGCCTTCGTTGCCGAAGGCGGTGCAAGGCCCGGATCGGGCCGCCACGCCGGACGATTTTCGGCCGGTACTTGGGCGCATGGCGGACCTTGTCCCTCGGGATTTCCGGCTGGCCAGCTGCGTCTTCCCCTTTGACCCCCATCCGGCCGCCGCCGGGAAGTCAAAGTGGTTTGCCCTTTCGCGACCTCGCACAAACCGGCGGCCCGTTACTCCGCAGCCTTGCGCGACGCCCACCTGCCGCACGTTCTGACGTTCCGGAACGTCCCGCACGCGGCAGACCCGTTCAATCTAATGCCGTGCTTTTCTCCCGCCAGAGGTGGACAGGGATTTCCAATCCCTGTCCACGCGGACAACTTGAAAAGCCGGGAAAAGGGGGGCCGCAAATCCCGCGCCTGTCCACAATCCCTGTGCTAAAAACGCGCCACAACCTGGGGAGAAGGCGATGAAATACACTCTGCTTGCCTGCGCGTTGGTGCTGGTGGCCACGGCGGCTAACGCCGCATCCGATGTGACGGTATCCACGCCAATGGCGTTTCCGGAAAGCCTGAC
>JBEHXB010000389.1:0-2637 GCA_048498895.1 Pseudomonadota bacterium | reverse complement strand
CGCCGCTGATCGCCTTCATGTTCTTCCGCTTCGTGATGCCCTTCATCGTCCTGGCGGTAGCGCTGTTCTACCTGTTCGTGATGACCCACTTCCAGTGGACCGGCCTGCAGAAGGTGCTGGCGGCGGTGACCGGCGGGCTTCTGGGCTTTTATCTGCCGGATCTCTTCGTCTCCAACATGATCGCCAAGCGCCAGCAGTCGATCATGCGCGCCTTTCCCGACGCGCTCGACCTGATGCTGATCTGCGTGGAATCGGGCATGTCGATCGAAAGCGCCTTCACCCGCGTCTCCGCCGAGATCGGCGCCCAGTCGCCCGAACTGGCCGAGGAGCTGGCGCTGACGACCGCCGAGCTTTCCTATCTGCCCGATCGCCGCCAGGCCTTCGACAATCTGGCCAGGCGCTGCGGCCATCAGGGCGTGAGGGCCGTGGCCACCGCCCTGAACCAGGCCGAGAAATACGGTACCCCGCTGGGCCAGGCCCTGCGCGTCACCGCCAACGAAAATCGCGAAATGCGCATGCAGGATGCCGAACGCAAGGCCGCCTCGCTGCCCGCCAAGCTCACCGTGCCCATGATCCTGTTCTTCCTGCCCTGCCTGTTCATCGTGATCCTGGGGCCGGCCATTATCCAGATCAAACACATGATGTGAGTTTCGCGTGGTGAGCTTGCCGCGCCTTCGCTGAAGGGCGCCATCGCCGCGCGCTCCTGCGAGCCCGCATCAGATGCCGGGTCGCGCACATGCCGGGAAAAGGCGCCGCAGGGATTGGGCGCCTCTTCATTTCCTGTGTGATTGTCAGTAGGCGTTGGCGCTCAGGCGCAGGGCCGGAACCGTATTTTTGGCGGCGGCCTTGGCGGGCTTGGCGGTATCCGGTTTCGCGGTCCCGGCGGCGTCGGCCTTTGCGAGCTGCGGCTTGGCTGCGGCGGCCTTGGTGTCCGTCTTCGGGGATTCTGTCTTCTTCGCGGGTTCTGTCTTCGCGGGGTCTGTCTTGGCAGGTTCCGCGTTGGCGTACTTGGAAGGCTGCAGATTGGCGGGTTTCACCGGTTCGGATTTGGCCTGGTGGACCGGCTGTTCATGCATCGCCTTGGGCGCTACCGGCCCGGCCAGCGGATCGAATGGCACCTTCTGCATCACCACGCGCGGCTGCTGGACGGATTGCCCGGTGGCAGCGCTCGCGGGTGCGGGCGGCGAGAGCGGGCGCGGCATGCCCGTGGCGGCGGCAACCGGCGCCGCCGTCTTGGCAATCCCGGTCTTGGCGATCTCGGTCTTTGCAATCTCGGTCTTGGCAATCTCGCCCGGGGCGGGCGCGGCTTTGACGGTGGCGGCGTTGGCGGGCGTGGTTGCCGCTGTGTGTGCGGCCGTGGAAACGGGGGCGGGCCGCGGGGTATCGGCCGTTTTTGGCTGAGGCGCGGCCTGGGCTGATGCAGTCCGGACCGGTGGGGCCTGAACTGGCGCGGTCTGGACCGACGCGGCCTGAACCGGTGCGGCCGCGTGGGCCGGCGCGGCTGCGGTGTTTGTCTCCTTGGCCCTCTCGGCCAGCTTCTCGGCCGCCGTCATGGGCGCCATTTCGTCGATCATGGCCAGGTTGCGCTTGATCTGGGGGTCGGCCTCGCCGCCGGCGGCGCGGGTCTGGGCCGCCAGCCGGCGCGCGCCTTCGGGATCGTGCGCCAGAAGGCGCGACAATGCGTAATTGTTCAGCACGCTGGCCTCGCCCGGCTTGAGCGAAAGCGCGCGTTGATAGGCAGCCTGGGCCTCGGTCTGGTTGCCCAACTGGTCATAGGCCACCCCCAGCGCGGAATAGATCGTCCAGTCATTGCCGTTCAGCTGCTGGGCGCGGGTCAGGAACTGCGCGGCATCCTGGGCGCGGCCCATCTGGGCCAGCGTCTTGCCATATTCGCCCACCACGCGCGGATCGTCCGACGCCACCAGCATCAGCTGCGACAGGTGATGGATGGCCTCTTCATAATTTCCGGCAAGGCGCAGCATGTGCGCCTGGCGCACGTTGCCCTCAATGTCGGCGGCGGGCGCGGGCTTGACCGGCGCGGCGTCCTTGGGCGCCTCGGCGGGCTTTTGGGCATCCTTGTCGTCACCACCGAACAACCACCCGGCATGCGCCGGCATCGACAGCGCCGTGCAGCCAAGCATCAGCGCGATCAGTGACGGTGCGAAGCGGCTCAGGGAAATGTTCATGCGGCGGCGGCCCTTGAAAACCGGCCTTGATACTGCCATCGCCAAGTCAACAAACCCTTAAGCATATGGGGTGAATAATCCGCAACCGTCGCTGCCGGACTTGCGTAAAAATTGGAATCCTTCCGGCCTTTTCACATGGTTTGGACAGGCCGTGGCCGTCATCCTGACGCAATAGGGAGTTAAGCATTAGGCCCATGTCCCAGCGTGTCGCTGCCCTGATCGCCCTTTTCGGTTTTGCCGTTCTGGTGGTGGGTGCGCTCGTGACGGGCGGCAACTTGGGGCTGGCCGATGCCTCTTCCGGCCGCATTTCTTTCCAGATCGCCACCGGCTCCACCGAAGGCATCTATTTTCCCGTTGGCCAGGCGATGGCCGGCCTGATCAGTCATCCCCCTGGCGTTGGCCGCTGCGAGACCGCCACCGTCTGCGGGCCTTCCAACGTGATCCTTTCCGC
>JBEHXB010000388.1:0-2644 GCA_048498895.1 Pseudomonadota bacterium | reverse complement strand
CCTGTGCACCGGCCTCTGGCAGTTCAACCGCAACGATCCCTGCCGCCAGCGGGTGGAAGAAACCATCGGCTGGCTGCTGCGCGAGATGAAGACCGGCGAAGGATTTGCCGCGGGCCAGGGGCGCGACAATGAAATCGAGGCCGCCAAGTATTACATGTGGAGCGAGGCGGAGATCGACGCCGGCCTGGTGGGCACATTCTCGGCGCGGTTCAAGCAGGTCTACGGCGTCACCCGCGACGGCAACCTGGCCGGCAGGAACATTCTGCGCCGGCTGGGCAATCCCGCCCCGACCGGCGAGGCCGACGAAGCCTTGCTGGCCCGCCAGCGCGAGATGCTGCTGAACATCCGCCGCAAGCGAACCGCGCCCCTGCGCGACGACATGCTGCTGGCCGACTGGAACGGCATGACCATCGCGGCGCTGGCGCGCGCCGGCGTCGTCTTCGAACGGCCCGACTGGATCGGCGCCGCCGCAAGCGCGTTCGACCATGTGGTCAAAACGCTGGGCGACGGCGAGCGTCTCCATCACTCGGCCATCGACGGGCAGAAGGGCGCGCACGGCTTCGCCGACGACTATGCCCACATGGCCCGCGCCGCCATCCAGCTGTGGGAGGTCACCGGCGACAATAAGTACCTGAACGCCGCCAAGGGCTGGGTGAAGACCCTGGACACGCTGTTCTGGGACAGCCAGCGCGGCGGCTATTGCTTCACGCCGTCGGACGCCGATCCCCTGATCGTGCGCGTGCGCACCATCTTCGACACCGCCACGCCCTCAGCCAACGGCACCATGCTGACGGTATTGACGCGGCTGGCCTTCATCGCCGGCGAGGTGGACTACATGAACCGCGCCTCCACCCTGGCGGCCACCTTCGGCGACGAAATGAACCGCGTCCTCAACATGGTGGGCACCTTCGTCACCGGCATCGAGTACCTCGCCAACGCCCTGATGGTGGTGGTGATCGGCACCAGGGGTCATTCGCGCACGCAGGAACTGGTGCGCACGTTCTGGAGCAAGAATGTTCCCAATGCGCTTCTGGTGCAGCTGGAACCGGGCCAGGCGCTGCCGGAAGGCCATCCGCTGACGGGCCGCAGCATGGAGGGTGGCCAGCCCACCGCCTATGTGGTGCAGCAGGGGCGTGTTTCCTCCCCGATCACCAACGCCCAGGTCCTGGCCCAGGGGCTCACACTGCCGTATCAGTTGCAGCAGCAACAGCCACAACAGCGCACCGCCTGACCGCCTGCACGACCGACTGCGGAAGGACCTGCCCATGGGCCAGAAAACCAGCCAGAAGGTTTCCATCAACGGACGTGACGGAAACTTCGACGCCTATCTGGCAAGCCCGGCTCCCGAGCCGGACGGCGCAAGACCGGGCGTGGTGGTCATCCAGGAGATATTCGGGGTCAACCACGTGGTCCGCGGCGTGGCCGACTGGCTGGCCGGCCTGGGTTACTACGCGCTGGCGCCGGACCTGTTCTGGCGGCTGGAGCCTGGCGTGGAACTCACCGACCGGACGGATGCGGAATGGAGCCGCGCCCTGGACCTGATGAACAGCTTCGATCCCGACGCGGGGGTCGAGGACGTCCAGTCCGCCATCGACCATCTGCGCGTCACCAGCGGCGTCAGTGGCAAGGTGGGCGCCGTGGGCTATTGCCTGGGCGGGCTGCTGGCCTTCCTCACCGCCACACGCACCGACGCCGACGCCGCCGTCGGTTATTACGGGGTGAACGTCCACGAACGGCTGGACGAGGCAGGAAGCATCGGCAAGCCGCTGATGCTCCACATCGCCGGCGAGGACAGCTTTGTCCCGAAAAACGCGCAGGGCCGGATCCTGGCCGGCCTGAAAGGCAACCCAATGGTCACGACCCATGTTTATCAGGGTGTCGACCACGCCTTCGCCCGGCCGGGCGGCAAGAACTACAACCAGGCCGCCGCCGATCTGGCCAACAGCCGGACGGCAGAGTTTTTCGCCAAACATCTGGGTTGAGCCATGACCAAAGCCATCCGTTTCGAGAAGCCCGGCACCAGCGAGGTGCTGCAGTATGTCGATATCGACCTGCCCGCGCCCGGCCCCGGCCAGGCCCGCGTGCGCCACACCGCCATCGGCGTGAACTTCATCGACACCTATCACCGCACCGGGCTTTACCCGCTGCCGCTTCCCTCCGGTCTGGGCTCTGAAGCCGCCGGCGTGGTCGAGGCGGTGGGCGACGGCGTCACCCGCGTCAAGGCGGGCGACCGGGTGGGATATGCCAGCGGCTTTATCGGCTCCTATGCCCAGGCAGCCAATGTGCCCGCCGACCGCCTGGTGAAAATTCCCGACGGCATCAGCGACGAGGTCGCCGCCGCCTCGCTGCTCAAGGGCATGACCGCACAATATCTGCTGCGCCGGATCCATCCGGTGAAGGCCGGCGAAACCATCGTCTTTCACGCCGCCGCGGGCGGGGTGGGCCAGATCGGCGCCCAATGGGCAAAGCATCTGGGCGCCACCGTCATCGGCTCCACCACATCGCCCTCCAAGGTCGAACAGTGCAAGGCCAACGGCTGCGATTATGTCATCGACACGCGCGAGGCGGGCTGGGAAAAGACGGTGCGCGACATCACCGGGGGCAAGGGCGTTCCGGTGGTCTATGACTCCATCGGCAAGGTCAC
>JBEHXB010000387.1:0-2647 GCA_048498895.1 Pseudomonadota bacterium | reverse complement strand
CTTCCTGGCCCAGGGACCCACTTCGGGCACCGCCTGGGTGTCGTAGAGATTGCCCAGCTCGGCCTTGGCGCCGCGCGCGATGGCGCCGGTCTCGCTGCCCGCCTGGAAGCAGGTAAAGTCTGGACGGTCGCGCCAGGCCAGCGGGCCGCACAGCCGCACGCCCGCCTTGATCGCCGCGTCGTGGACGATGTTGATCTCGCGCTCATAGTCGGGATCGTTCTGCTTGTAGCCGGAGTGGTTGCCCAGGTCGCCCGAGGCGGCGAAGATCGCCGTCACACCGGGAATCTTGGCGATGCGGTCGGCATCCTTCAGGCCCGCCAGCGTCTCGATCATCAGGATCAGCACGATATTGTCGTTGGCGGTGGCACGGTAGCCGCCGGGCACGTCCTTGTAGAGCTGGAAGGCCTGGCCGCCGCCATTGGAGCGACGCCCCAGCGGTGGAAAGAACGCCCAGTCGCGCGCCTTCACCGCTTCCTCATACGATCGCACGGTGGGAACCACCAGCACCAGCGCGCCTGCGTCCAGCGCATGCTGTTCCTCGCGCTCGTCGGTATAGGCCACACGCACGCCGGGCACCGCCTTGGCGTAGGGGCAGGCCGCATACATGCGCTGGGTCTGCTGCCAGTCGCGCGCGTCGTGCTGATGCTCGACCCAGATGAAGTCGTAGCCCGCATTGGCCATGGCGCAATAGATTTCGGGGTCCGTGGCGGCGAACAGGGTGCCGCCCGTCACCTTCTCGCCCTTCATCATCTTGATCTTGACGGGATTCCATATCTTGGCGCCGTTGGGAGCATCCCAGGCATGGCCGAACTTCCAGGTCTGGTCGTTGAACTTGCCCTGGTTGACCGCACCGGGCGGGGCCTTGTCGATGGCGTGGCTGTCCTCGCCCGCCTTCGCCGCCAGCGGATAATGCTTCATTGCCGCGGCGACTTCGTCTTCGTTGGCCTGGGCGAATGCCGCCACGCAGCCCATCGCGAGCGCGGTCCCCAGCGAAACCGAAAACAACAACTTCCTCATCACGGCATTGTCTCCCTCATATTCTTGTCGGCCGGCGCGGCGCGGTGCGCAGCTAATCAGGCAGACCGGCTTTGGTCAAACACCGTATACAGAGTGCAGTTGCGAAACCATGGCGCACGCGCCCTCTTGCTTGCTAGCTTGGAAAAAACGGGGAGGCAGGATCATGAACCGCCGAATGATGATCGCGGCGACGGCCGTGTTGGGATTATGGCCCGCCGTGCCCGCAAGCGCCGCGGTCACAAGCCAGGACTGGGGTGACTGGGACGGCAGGGAAGTGCGGCTATACACCCTGACCAACGCGGCCGGGATGGAAGCGAAGATCACAAATTACGGCGGCGTAATAACTTCCATTCGCGTGCCCGGCCGCGATGGTGCGTTCGCCAGGGTGGTGGAAGGCTTTGACGACCTTGCCAGCTATGCCGGCCCAGGCCATGGCGGACGCTATGGCGCGGTGATCGGCCGTTTCGCCAACCGCATCAAGGACCAGACCTATGTGCTGGGGGGGACGACCTATCATGTCACGCGCGACGGCAAGCCTTATGACGAGCGGGTTTGGGACGCGCGTGCGATTGACGGCAAGGAGCCGCAGCTGGTGCTGCACCTGACCGATCCCGACGGCACCATGGGTTTTCCCGGCACCATGGAGGTAACGGTCACATACACGCTGACGGCGCAAAATGTCCTGCGCATCCATTTTCACGCCACCACCGACCGGCCGACTGTCGCCAGCCTGACCAATCATTCCTATTTCAACATGGCGGGGGCCGATGCGCCGGGCGCGACGATCCTGGACCAGCTTCTGACCATGAATGCCGACCGCTATACCATCGCCGACGAGAAGAACGTGCCCACCGGAGCGATCCGCGAGGTGGCGGGCACGCCGTTCGACTTCCGAAAGCCGACGCCCATCGGCATGCACATCAACGATCCCGATCCCATGCTGCGGCGGGCCGGGGGCTACGACCACAATTTCGTGATCAATGGGGCGCCGGGAACGCTGAGGCTGGCAGCGCGCCTGGAGGACCCGGTCTCAGGCCGGGTGCTGGAGGAATGGACCACCCAGGCAGGGGTGCAGGTCTATACCGCGAACTATCCTCCTTCGGCGCCGGCGAAGGCCAAGGGCTATCAGGTGCACGGCGCCGTCGCGCTGGAGGCGCAGGCTTTTCCCAATGCGCCGAACGTCGCCAGCTTTCCCAGCGCGCTTGTTACGCCGCAACGGCCACTGGATGAAATCACGGAATTCCGCTTCCTGGTGGCGCGCCAGCCCGTCAATTCCACGGCAGGCGGCCGGTGAGCAGGTTCCGGCACTGCGCCAAGCGCATCTGATAGACCCGTTCGCTGGTCTGGGCGTCGAATGCATTCCGGTTGGCGTCCTCCCGGGCGCTGGCGCTGCACAGGTCGTCTTGCGCGGGCGCGGCCCCGGCGGGCGATCCAGACTCCAGCATCTTCGCTTCACGCGTTGCAGCAGGCACGACCAGAGCCACGGGCGTGGCGCGCCCATCCCGGTCTGGAGCTGCGGCGACATCGCGCGACCCCAGCCAGGACGGAACGGCGGCATTGGACGATTCCCCGTCCATGCCCAGGCGCGTCATCGTGTTCGACCAGTCCGTATCGGTACAGCCGGCCAAAA
>JBEHXB010000386.1:0-2649 GCA_048498895.1 Pseudomonadota bacterium | reverse complement strand
GCCACCAGGGCGACCGCGAACAGGATCAGAGACTGCGAATCCGGCATGACACGAACCTCTGCAAGCCCCCGCCGCATGACCCTGGTTGATTACCTGTCTGAAACTAACCGTGGGCGGGCCCCTTTAGAAGCCCCTATCTGGAAGTCTCGCGGGAACCGGTCCTGCTTTGCGCGATTGGCGAGGGAGCCCGGTCTGACTTGCTCCCCATGCGCGATCCGTGGTAGCGCGCGGGCCTCACCGCCCGGGCGAGCGCCGGGTTCCCGAAAAAACTTCATGAGAAGAGCATCATGAGCAGCACCGGCACCGATCCCTTGAACGGCAATGGCGACAGGCCGCCCCACATGCAGATCGTGGCCCAGTTCATCAAGGACCTGTCCTTCGAAAATCCGGGCGCGGCGGCCAACATCACCCAGCGCCCCCAGATCGAGCTGGGCGTGGACCTGAACGCCCGCAAGCTGGACGAGGAGCATTTCGAAGTCGAGCTGAAGGTCCGCGTCGACGCCAAGCACGAAGCCAGGCCGCTGTTCCTTCTGGAAGTGGCCTATGCCGGCATCATGCGGTTGCAGAACATTCCCGATGCCGCCACCCAGCAGGCGATCCTCCTGATCCAGGCGCCGCACCTTCTGTTTCCCTTCGTGCGCCGGATCGTGGCCGATGTGGTGCGCGACGGCGGCATGCCGCCCCTGATGATCGAGCCGATCGATTTCGTCGCGCTCTACCAGGCGCGCCTGGCCCAGGCCAACGTCGAGCCCGCAGGCACGGCCTGATCCGGCGCGGGCCCCGGCTTCTCAGATCTTCCACAGCGCCTTGTCGCCCAGTTCACGGGCGACAAAGGCGGCATGCAATTCCATCTCGATTTCCGTGAGAAGCGGGGAAAGCCTTTGCGGCCGCTGGCGCGCGGGCTTCGGGCCTTGCGCCGCGGCAGCGGCGGCTTCCACCGGCCCCAGCATCAGGCCGCGCTGGCGGCCTCCGATCAGCTCCAGATAGATTTCCGCCGTGAGCTGGGCATCCAGCAGGGCGCCATGCTTGGTGCGCGCCGACAGGTCCACGCCGAAGCGCTTGCACAATTCATCCAGCGAATAGCGGGCGCCGGGAATCTTGCGCTTGGCGATCTCGATCGTATCGATGGCGCGCGCGAAGGGGATGGTGGCGCGGCTTATCCGTGTCAGCTCGGCATTGATGAACTTGATGTCGAAGGCGGCATTGTGGATCACCAGCGGCGCGTCGCCCAGGAATTCGAGGAATTCGTCCGCTATGTGGGCGAACAGTGCCTTGTCGGCCAGGAATTCGGCGGAAAGGCCATGCACGCGCTGGGACTCGATGGGGATGTCGCGCTCGGGGTTGAGGTAGTATTGCAGCGTGCGGCCGGTGGGGAAATGATCTATCAGCTCGACGCAGCCGATCTCGACGATCCTGTGCCCTTCCGCCGGCTCGAAGCCCGTTGTTTCGGTGTCGAAAACTATTTCGCGCATATCTTATTGCGAATATCTGCCAGGATCATTTTCACCTGTTCGCGGGCGTGTTCCAAGCCCTTGTCGGTCATTACCACATAATGGGCCTGTGCACGTTTTTCGGCGTCGCTCATCTGCCGGGCCAGAAGGGCGGCGAATTTCTCCTCGCTCATGCCGGGGCGGGCCATCACCCGCGCGCGCTGGACCTCGGCGGGGGCGCTGGCCACCACCACCGCGTCCACTGCGACCCCTGTTTCCAGCAGCAGGGGAATGTCGAACAGCACGATGGGCGCATCGCGATGCGCTTGCAGGAACCTGTCGCGCATTGCCGCCACCCGCGGATGCATCAGGCTTTCCAGCCGCGCCAGCGCCGCGGGATCGTTCGTGACCGCCGCCGACAGGGCGGCGCGGTCCACCACGCCGTTCCTGGTCGTACCGGGAAATTCCCGCCCGATTTCTTCCACTGCCGCCCCGGCATAAAGATCGTGGATCGCGGCGTCGGCGTCGAAGACGGGAATGCCCTGGGCAGCGAACAGTTTTGCCGTTTCGGTCTTGCCCATGCCGATCGAGCCGGTCAGCCCGAGGATGAAGGGCCTAGCCTCGCGCACGGAGCACCTTGACCAGCGCCGCGCGCAGGCCCGGCGTGACAGCGGGCTTCATGCCGAAGAATGCCTCGAACGAGGGCGCCGCCTGGTGCATCAGCATGCCAAGCCCGTCGATGGTGGCATGGCCGCGCGCCGCCGCGTCCTTGAGCAACTGTGTTTCCAGCGGATTGTAAACGATGTCGCAGACGGCGGCGCTTTTGGGCAGCGGCGCAAGATCAAGCGACAGCGGCGCATGTCCGGTCATGCCGCCGCTGGTGGCGTTGACCAGCAGCGCCGCGTCCGGCGCCACCGCCGGCCAGGCGTCGCGGCCGGCGGGCACAAGTTTCGCGCGCACCTGCGGCGCCAGCGCCTTTGCCAGCGTCGCGGCGCGCCCGCCGTCGCGGTTGAGGATATGGATGGTGCGCGCGCCCAGTTCGTCCAGCGCCAGCACCGCGCCGCGCGCCGCCCCGCCTGCCCCCAGCAGTACCGCCGCCTTGCCGTCCAGCGCTCCACATTTTTCCCGCAGCGAGGCGGCAAGCCCGACCGCATCGGTGTTGCGGGCGAAGATCTTTCCGTCCTCGCCAAACACCAGAAGATTGGCCGCGCCGGCGGCC
>JBEHXB010000385.1:0-2656 GCA_048498895.1 Pseudomonadota bacterium | reverse complement strand
GGCTTCTACATCGCCGGCGACCGCCTCTATGCCATCGACGCCGATTCCACCCCCGCCACCCATCCCGGCGGCTGGAAAAAGGGAATCTGGATCGGCTCCATTTCCAGGGCGATGCCGGATGCATTCGTGCCCGACGACGCGGCGGGCGAGGGGGTGGTGGTCGCCCCCGACGGCAACATGTACGGCGCGGTCAATGTCGCGCCGCACGGCATTACGCGGTATCCTCGACACTGAACCCTTCGACAGGAGAGGCAGCCATGCCAGCAGAAGCGGTCCCCGAAACGGTCAATGACAGCAGGCGCAACTTTCTTCTGAGATCCTTCAGCGCCGGCGCGGCGGCCTGGCTCGCCGCCACCTGGCCGGCCGAGGTCGCCGCCGCCGAAGCGGCGCAGAAGATGGGCGCTTTCACCTATTTCACGCCCGAGCAGGCGCGCGAGATCGACGCCATGGCGGCGCAGATATATCCCACCACCGACACGCCCGGCGCGCGCGAGGCCCAGGTGATCTATTTCATCGACCTGGCGCTGGTGACTTTCGCGGCGGACAAGCAGCCGGTCTATGCCAGGGGCTTCGGCGAACTTTCCCAGGCCTGCGGCGGCAAATCCTTTGCGTCGCTTTCCGGCGACGAACAGATCAGGGTGCTGACCGCCATCGAGAAGTCGGCCTTCTTCAAGGCGGTGCGCGACGACACCGTGATGGGCATGTTCGCCTCGCCCCAGCATGGCGGCAACTTCCGCAAGATCGGCTGGCAACAGATCCAGTTCGACGACAGCCTGAATTTCCGCGCCCCGTTCGGCGCCTATGACAAAGCCTGACAAGCCAAGGCGTGAGGAGACGGCCATGAAAAAATACCAGCCTTCCGAAACCGTCGATTTCGTCGTCATCGGCTCGGGCGCCGGCGGCGCGGTGATGGCCAAGCAGCTTGCCAGCAACGGCTTCTCGGTGGTCGTGCTGGAGCAGGGGCCCTGGGGCGCCTATGGCCACGAGCAGGACTACAACAAGGACGAACTCATCAACCGCTTCCCGTCCGAGGAAGACATGCTGATGACCGATCCGAAGAGGCAGCCCAACACCTTCCGCCGCACCGCCAGCGAAAAGGCGGTGACCGGCCATCACTCCTATGGCTGCGTGGTGGGCGGCGGCACCGTCACCTATGGCGCCTCGAGCTGGCGGCACCTGCCCTGGGAGTTCCAGGAAGCCAGCCTGTTCGGCACCATGGCAGGCACCGGCGTCGCCGACTGGCCGATCACCTATGACGAGATCGAACCTTTCTATACCCAGGCGGAGTGGGAAATCGGCATCTCGGGCCCTAACATCAAGACGCCGTTGCTGGCGCCCATGTCCAAGGGCTATCCGATGGAGCCTCTGCCGCTGAAATCCAGCGGCGCGCTGTTCGAGGTGGCGGCGAAAAAGCTGAACCTGACGGTGGTGCCGAACGTGGCCGCCATCATCACGAAACCGTGGAACGGCCGCGCCGCCTGCATCAATTGCGGCATGTGCTCGGGCTATGGCTGCCAGGTGAAGGCGCGGTCCTCCTCGGCCGTGGCGCTGCTGCCCTATGCGGTGGCCACCGGCAATTGCGAGATCCGCGCCCACTCCTATGTGCGCGAGATCTCCACCGACGCCGCCGGCAAGGCGACGGGCGTCGTCTATTTCGACAAGAAGAACAACAACCAGGAAGTCTTCCAGAAGGCCAAGGTGGTGGTGCTGTCGGCCAACGGCACCGAGACGCCGCGCCTGCTGCTTCTGTCGAAATCGGCCCGCTTCCCGCACGGGCTCGCCAATTCCAGCGGCGTGGTGGGAAAATACCTGATGACCGGCAATGGCGGCGGCGCCTCCGGGCTCTTCAGCGATCCGCTCAACGAATACAAGGGCTGCGTCACCGGCGCGGCGATCCTCGATTACGTTCCCAACGACGTGAAGGGCCGCGGCTGGTACGGCGGCGGGCGCATGACCGCGCGCGGCTACACCAGCCCGATCGCCTATGGCCTTTCGGGCGTGCATGACGCGCCCAGCTGGGGCGCGGGCTACAAGAAGGCGCTGATGGAGCAAGCCAACCGCAAGCTCTACATCGCCAACTTCATTTCCCAGATGCCGCTGGAAACCAACATGGTCGACCTGGATCCCGATGTGAAGGACGCCTGGGGCCTGCCCGCCATGCGCATCACCACCCAGAGCCACCCCAACGACATGAAGGGCGTGGAGTTCTTCATCGAAAAGTCGGTGGAGGTGCTGAAGGCGGCCGGGGCGCACACGGTATGGGCCGATGCGCCGCGCGATGCCACGGGCGGCGCGCACGCCCGCGGCACCTGCCGCATGGGCAACGATCCCAGGTCGTCGGTGGTGAACAAGTATCACCGGGCCCATGACGTGCCCAACCTGTTCATTGTCGATGGCTCCAACATGGTCACCGGCGGGCGCAACCACCCCACCATGACCATCTCGGCGCTGGCGTTCCGCGCCGCCGAGCATCTGGTCAAGGCGGCCAAGAGCGGGAATGTGACGATCTGATCGACAGTCCCACGCCCAGAGGGATCGGCGCCGGAGCCCTGGTCAGGGCTTCCTGTAGAAGATCTCGAACTTCTTGTTGGTGATGAACAGCACCGTCACGTCGGCCTCCTGCGTGGCCCCGTGCTGCATCGCCATGCCTTCGGGA
>JBEHXB010000384.1:0-2687 GCA_048498895.1 Pseudomonadota bacterium | reverse complement strand
CGGGCGGCCCGGCTATGTCACCATCCATCCCTCCTTCCTGCTCAGGATGCCGCGGGAGGACAGGGCCGATGCCTTCCGCACCTTTGTCGCCGACCTGAAAGAAAGCCAAAAAGCTGGCGCAGAAGGCGGCATGACAAAATCGATCCGGGGCCAATTTGCAATCGGAGCGCTTTTCGGCAACACACGGCGGGCAATCGCTGCCGCCAGCCCGCATGACGTCCCCGCTCGATCCCAAGCGCATCAACCGGCTTCTGTTCGGCGTCTATTTCGAGGACGACATCTATGAGCGGTTCTGTCGGAAATTTCCGCGCCTGATGCGGCTGTTCTGGTGGCGGATGGACCCGGTGTTTCGCCGCCGGAACCTGCTGTTCATCCATGTGCCGCGGGCCGCGGGCATGTCTGTCGCCCGCGCCCTGGGGGCGGCGGGGACCCGCCATTACAGCGCCCGCTATTTCGCCACCATCGATCCTGGATGGTTCGCCGCCACGCCGTCCTTCGCGCTGATACGCGACCCCATCGATCGTTTCATTTCCGGATACTCCTATATGCGTGCGGCCGGCGCCGAGGGTGTGCACATGGCCGCCGTCATCGCCGATCAGACCCGCCACATCACAAGCGTGGACGCCTATCTGGACTATCTGGAGAGCAGGGACGTTTTCGACCTGGATTTCGTGATGCGCCCGCAATGCTGGTTCGTGACGGACCTTGACGGCCAGGTGATGGTCAAGAAGCTGTTCATCCTGGGGGAAGATGATGCGGCATTGGCCGAATATCTGAAGCCGCAGGGCATCGATGCGATCCCGCATGTTAACCGCAGCAGGCGCCAGACGCTGGAGCTGACCGACGCGCAGCGCCGGCGGGTGGAGAAGATCTATGCCGGCGATTTCGCCCTGATTGATTCGCTGCGTGCGCAAAGGGCGGCCGCCGCGGCGAACGGGAATTTCGCCGCGGAATAGTTGGGATTTTCCTGCCCCCTACTAGGTCTAGAGCCGCGGTTCTATACTGGCACGGCGGGCCGCACGCGCCTGTGCGCAAGTGACCTTGAGGCCTACTGGGGACTTGCTCCGGAATGGCGCGCTGGCTTTGTTGCGTTCCCCGCCGGAAGCGATCATGGAACAGGAAGCCTACCGTCACGTCCCTTACGACATCGATGTCGAGCAGGCCCTGCTTGGCGCGATCCTGGCGGACAACCGGGAGATGGAGCGCGCCAGCGCGCTGTTGAAGCCGGAACATTTCTACGACCCGCTGCACCAGCGAATCTTCTCGACCATGTCGCAGATGATCGAGCGCGGCGGGGTGGTGGTCACGCCCCTGACCCTGCACGCCACGATGAAGGCCGATCCCGGCGTGATCGAGACGGGCGGCCAGGCCTATTTCGATGCCCTGCAAGCCGCCGCGCCCGCCATTCCCAATGTGAAGGATTATGCGGCGATCCTGTCGGATCATGCCATCCGCCGCAGCCTGATCCGCATTGGCGAGGATATCGTCAACACCGCCTATGAGGCGCCTACCGAGAAGACCGCCCGCAACCAGATCGAGGAAGCGGAAAAAGCCCTTTATGCCGTCGCCGAAACCACCCGTTTCGGCGAGGGCGCGCTGGACTTCCATGAGGCGCTGACCCGCACCGTCCAGGCCGCCGAGCGGGCCGCCGCGCGGGGCGGGCGCATATCCGGCGTCACATCGGGCTTCACCGATATCGACAACCTCTTGGGCGGGCTTCAGCCGTCGGACCTTCTGATCCTGGCCGGGCGGCCGGGCATGGGCAAGACGGCGCTGGGCACCAACATGGCCTTCCATGCCGCCCAGCAATATATGCGCGACCTGGAGTCCAATGCCGAATATCCCAGCGGCGCGCCGGTGCTGTTCTTCAGCCTGGAAATGGCGGCGCAGCAGCTGTCCGCCCGTATCCTGTCCGAGCAGGCGGAACTGGAAGTGTGGAAGATCCGCAACGGCCGCTTCGCCGAGAGCGAGTGGGAAAAGTTCGTCCTGACCATGCAGGACCTGTCCAGCCTGCCGCTCTATATCGACGACACGGGCGGAATTTCCATCGCCCAGATCGCGGCGCGCGCGCGGCGCCTGAAGCGCGAGAAGAATATCGGCCTGATCATCATCGATTATCTTCAGCTGGTCGAGCCAAGCCGCCGCCACGACAACCGCGTGCAGGAAATCACCGAAGTCACCAAGGGCCTCAAGACCCTGGCCAAGGAACTGAACGTGCCGGTGCTGGCGCTGTCCCAGCTTTCGCGCGGCGTCGATGCGCGCGACGACAAGCGGCCGGTGCTGTCGGACCTGCGCGAATCCGGCTCCATCGAGCAGGATGCCGACGTGGTCATGTTCGTCTATCGCGAGGAATACTACCTGAAGTCGCGCGAGCCCGAGGCGGGCACGCCCGAACACGCCAAGTGGATGGAAAAGCTGGACCGCGCCACCAACCGCGCCGAGGTGCTGGTTGAAAAGCATCGCCACGGCGCCACGCGCAACATCGAACTGGTGTTCGAGGGCCAGTACACCCGCTTCAGCAATATTGCGGACGAGAGCGCGGGCCGCTAGCCGGCGCTGCGAATGGCCGTGAATTTCGCGCCGCCCGCCAGCGCCGCAAGCTGGCTCGGCACCAGCCTGAGGTCATAGCCGAAGCGCACCAGTTCGCGCCGCGCATAGGTCAGGCTGAACTTGCGCAGGGGCTTTCG
>JBEHXB010000383.1:0-2699 GCA_048498895.1 Pseudomonadota bacterium | reverse complement strand
ATCCACAGATTGTCGTTCGCGTCGATGAAGAAGCCGTGCGGGAACAGAAGTTGCCCCGCGCCGAACGCCTTGATGAAATTGCCGTCGGCGTCGAACTCCACGATCGGGTCCAGCGGGCTGCCGGCGCAGTCATTGGCGGAGCAGCGGTCCACCACCCAGATGTGGCCTTTTGAATCGCCGCGCACCGCGCTGGAAGACCCCATCTTGCGGCCCAGCTTGAAGAAGTCCATGTCGGCGACATAGTGCGTGCTGGGGACGTTATAGGGCGGGCCGGCGCGGTCGGGCGGCACATCGGAGGCCGCAAAAGCCGAAGCGGAGACGAGCATCAAGGCAGGCACAAGGGCGGACAACAACAGCCCGGAACATTTCATGGTGTTTCCCCTTCTCTTGCCGCCACGCTAGAGCAAGTAGCGGCCCGATTGAACCGCGGAGCTGGCCAATCCAACACCCGCGAAAATTTCTTTGCCTTGCCGGGTCAAAGGTTTGCGGCCGTCCGCGCCCCATCGCCAATCCACCCCCGCTTCGCGCTCCCCCATGATCGGGTGGTTGGCAACAGCGGGTGGGGGTACCCCCCTCAAAATTTGAGGTTCAAATGGGCAAGCGGACGGGGCGCCCGAAAGGCGCGCCGAAAGGCAATCGCAACCGGTGGGTCCATGGATTCTATAGCGGCCAGGAGCGGGCACGCCGCCAGAAGCTGGACCAGTTGATCGCGGAGTGTGACCGGATCGTAGCCTGGGCGTTGGCGATACACGCCCGCCGCCAGGCCGCGGGGGCGCAAGCGATAAAATTGTATTTTATTGACAGAAAATTCAATGTCGGGACTTCCCAGGCATCAAACATTGCGAACCAGTCGCAACAGCGCCGGTTTCCCGCGCGCTTTGACCGAAAGAACTTGCATCGTCCCCGGCGCCGGATGCAAATGTCAGTATTACCAGAAGCCGTTGATCGGCCTCTGTTTTTCCCTGGAAGGAAATACAATGCGTATCAACCCCGAGAAGTGCGTCGCCTGCGGCAACTGCACTTATGTCTGCCCCATGGGGGCGATCTATATCGACCCGCTGCTGCAGCGCGCCACCATCAACCGCGACGAATGCGTGGAATGTTACGCCTGCTTCAACGGGCTTTCGAAGGAAGTGCTGCCGCCCGCCACCGTGCGCTTTGTGCGCCGGACCCTGGCCAACTTCCGCGTCCGCTTCGAGCCGGAGCCCGATGTTTGCCCCACCAGCGCATTCGAGCCGGACAAGCTGGAATGGCCGCGCGTGGTGCGCCGCGCCTTCTCCGACCCGCGCGTGCCGCACGAATCGACCGGCGTGTCCGGCCGCGGCACCGAGGAAGTGAAGACGAACGACGTCACCGACCGTGTCGGCATCGGCGAGGTGGGCTTTACCATCGAACTGGGCCGCCCGGGCATCGGCGCGCGCTTCCGCGACTTCCAGGAAATGAGCCGGGCGCTGGCCAGGGCCGGCGTCTCTTTCGAGAAGAACAATCCCATTACCACCCTGATGACCGACGTCACCACCGGCGAAATCCGCGCCGACATCCTGAACGAAAAGGTGATGAGCGCCATCATCGAGATCAAGGTGCCGGTGGAACGCTGCGAGGAGATCATCAAAATCATCTGGGAAGTGGAAAAGCGCATTCCCACCCAGGTGGTGATCGGCGTCGGCGTCCGCTGCGACGAGAATGGCGAGGAGACGATCGTCCTGCCTATCCTGCAGAAGCTCGGCTATGACCCGCAGCGCGCCAAGACCAATATCGGCCTTGGCCGCAAGGTGATCCGTGATTTGACAAACGCCGCCCCCGTGGCGGCGCCCAAGGAACTGGTGAACGCATGACCAACACACTGCACCGCTACGGCAAGGCCGAGACCTTTGTCGACGACTACATCGTCTTTTCGCTGCCGGCCAAGAGCAAGGCCGCCGGGCAGACCGGCGACGCACTGGCCGCGCAGAAGCGTTTCATGACGATTGCCGCGCAGTACCACCCCGTCAGCCTGGGCGATGCCCTGCATGGCGGTGCCCTGCGCCCGACCAAGAGCAACAGCATCTTCGGCCACTGGGGCAAGCGCAACAGGCCGAACCTCAAGAAGGTTCTGGACGGCATGACCAAGGCCGGCACCATGGCCGCGGTCTTCGACAACCGCGCCAACGCCGAAGCCTTCGTCAAGCGCATCAAGGAAGAGGACCTGGGAATCTCGGTCAACATCTCCTCCTCGATCGAGAACGCCAAGAACGCCTGCAAGGTGGCGGGCATTCCGCGCCATTCCATCGCCTATTCCCTGGGCTTTGAGCATGTCGGCGACAACACGCCCGGCAAGCAGGCCATCATGCTGTCCACGATGTGCGGCCACGGCATGGTGTCGATCAATCTGGCGCAGAAGATGATGAGCTTTGTGCGCGAGAACCGCCGCTCGCCGCGTGAAGCGGCCGAGGCGATGTCGCGCTTCTGCTCCTGCGGAATCTTCAACACCACGCGCGCAAAGCGCATCCTGGAAGACGTGCGCATCGGCGTTAAGTAGTGAGGCACGGCCGGCTTGCCGGACAAATCGGCCCGGCGGACCGATTTGAGAGCCGAACGCGCCGAGCTTGAGCGAGGCGCAACCGGAATAAACAGCGCGCCCGGCTCCCGCCGGGCGCGTTTTTCTTTGCCCTAGCGCCGCCGCTCCAGGCTGGCGAATTCCTCGTCGCTCAACACAATGG
>JBEHXB010000382.1:0-2725 GCA_048498895.1 Pseudomonadota bacterium | reverse complement strand
GTCGCCGATGTGGGCCAAATCCTGGCGAAAGCTTTCGCCTGATCAGACCAGCGCCGCGTCCAGGGAAATCTCGCAGTTGAGAACCTTGGACACCGGGCAGCCCTTCTCAGCCTTTCCCGCCAGCTCCCTGAACCTGGCCTCGTCGATGCCGGGAATCTTCGCCCGCAAGGTCAGGTGCGATTTTGTGATGGCGAAACCGTCATCCTGCTTGACCAGGGTCACCTCGGCCCTGGTGTTCATCTCCTCGGCGGTGAAGCCGGCTTCGCCCAGGATCAGGGACAGCGCCATGGTGAAGCAGCCTGCATGGGCGCCACCAATCAGCTCCTCGGGGTTGGTCCCAGGCTTGCCCTCGAACCGGCTGGCGAAGCCGTACGGATAATTGTTCAGCGCGCCGCTCTTGGTGGAAATAGCGCCCTTGCCGTCCTTCAGGCCGCCCTTCCAGACAGCCGTTCCGAAAGTCGTCATCTTCAGCTCCTTTTGGCTTCGTGCAATAAACCCCGGCTTGGGGCAGGCTTCTTCACCAAGGTTAGCCCAATCGAGGGCTTTATTAACCATGCATCTTAAGAGGACATTAGCCGCGTGACGACATCATGAACCCGCCGCACAAGATGATGTTGGTGGTCGCAGCGGCTTTGGTGGATCCCGACGGCCGGGTGCTCATTGCCCAGAGGCCCGAAGGCAAGGCGATGGCGGGGTTATGGGAATTTCCTGGCGGCAAGGTCGATGCCGGCGAGCGGCCCGAGGATGCGCTGATCCGCGAACTGGCGGAAGAGCTTGCCATAACCGTCCGGGAAGCCTGCCTGGCGCCCTTTACCTTCGCCTCGCATTCCTACGAGAATTTTCACCTGCTGATGCCGCTGTATGTCTGCCGGCGCTGGGAAGGCATGGTGGCTGCGCGCCATCACGCCGCCCTGAAATGGATACGGCCGCGAGACCTGATGCAGCAGTCGCGCGACTATCCCATGCCCGCGGCCGATTTGCCCTTGCTTCCCATGCTGCGCGATCTGCTCTGACGCGCCTGTGCAGCGATCGCAGCGGCGCCACCGCCATCGAATACGCCCTCATCGCCAGCCTGGTCTCGATCATGATCGTGGCCGGCGTCACCTCGATCGGCACCACCCTGAAAGATTTTTTCACTACTCTTTCGGGAAGCGTGAAATAATTTTCTCGCTGGTGCCCAGCGCATCGGCCAGGCGCGCCCTTGCGCTGCCCGGTTTAAGTGGCTGCTGCTGGCTTTCATGTGGCGCCCACCCGGTCAGGTACAGGGTTTCGAAACGGGCGCGCAGGCGGCCATCCGCATCGCCATGGCACGCGGCATAGTGAGCCAGCACCCTTGCCAGCGTATCGCGGCGCAGCGCCACACGGCTGCGCTGGGCCAGCACATTGGTGAAGCCATGGGCGCGCAGATCCCGCACGAGCTTAAAAAAGTCGCCATAGCGCACCACCAGCCGCTCCACATCGGTAACGGGCAGGGCGAAGCCCGCACGCTGCAGCAGCGCGCCCGCATCGCGCACATCGACAAACGGCGAAACGTGGGGACTGATCCCGCCGCGGGTGACGATCTCGCCATGGGCGAACGCATCGCGCAGCTCGCCCAGCGTGCCGCCGCCCAGAAGCGCCGCCAGGAAAAGGCCGTCGGGCTTCAGGGCATGGCGGATCTGAACCAGCGCCCCCGGCAGGTCGTTGATGACCTGCAGCGAGTACACGCTGACGGCGAGATCGTATTCGCCCGGCGCACGCAGCAGCTCTTCCCCCGGACCGAACCGCGCGATCTCCCACGCGCGGGCAAACCCGGCCAGCGCCGGCGATATCGACTCGCCAATCCAGAGGCCGCGTTCGAAGCGGCGCGTCACCGCGCCCAGCCGGTCGGCCAGGCCGTCGATGGCGGCCGCCTCCAGGAAGCGGTCGCCCTTCAGCCGCCGCGCGCGATCGGCCGCGCGGGCGGCCGCTTCGGCATCGAACAGCAGGGGAAGTCCGGTAGACATGGGCGCAAGACTTATCGCCATCACGCCCTGCCATGCTAGCCTTCCGCACATGATGGCATTGGGCAATCCGGGCGCCGCTGTTCTGGATCTTCTGTTTCCGCCGCTCTGCATGGCCTGTCGCTTGCCGGTGGCCGCGCCCGGGCTTTGCGCCCCCTGTTGGAGCGGCATCGCCTTCCTGGAAGGGCCGGCCTGCACCTGTTGCGGCCTGCCGTTCCAGGTCGATCTGGGCGAGGGAAATTTCTGTGCCGCCTGTCTTGCGCGCCCACCCGCCTTCGACAGCGCCCGTGCCATCCTGGCCTATGACGAGAAAAGCCGCGGCGCGATCCTGGCACTCAAACATGCCGACAGGCTCGACCTGGTGCCGGGATTCGCGCACTGGCTGGCGCGGGCCGGACGGTCGGCCCTGTCGCGCTGCGAACTGATCGTGCCGGTCCCGCTGCATCGTTTGCGCCTCTGGCGCCGGCGCTACAACCAGGCGGCCGAACTGGCCCGGCGGCTGGGGCACGAGCAGGGGATTGACGTTGACCCCGGCGCCCTGGTTCGCACGCGCCCGACCCAAAGTCAGGGCGCCATGGCATCGGCGCGGGCAAGGCGGCGCAATGTGCTGGGCGCCTTCAAGGTTCCCGATCCCGCATCGGTGGCAGGGCGGCGGGTGCTGCTGGTCGATGACGTGATGACCACGGGCGCCACCGTCGAGGCCTGCGCCCGGGCGCTGCGCCGCGCCGGCGCCGCCGAGGTTC
>JBEHXB010000381.1:0-2726 GCA_048498895.1 Pseudomonadota bacterium | reverse complement strand
GAATTGCGCGATTTCCGCTCCGGCTTTGTCGCCTATGTCCCCAGGGGCAGCATCGCGCGCGGGCGAAAGCTCGTGGAATCGGGCGCCGGCGCCTTTCCATGCGCCGCCTGTCACGGCCCGGGCCTGCGCGGCAACGGCCAGATCCCGGCGCTGGCGGGTCATTCGCCCAGCTACATCATGCGCCAGCTGACCGATTTCAAGCGCGGTACCCGCCGCGGCGCGGGCGCCGACATGATGCGCCCCGAAGTCGCCAACCTGAACGACGACATGCGCCTGGACATCTCCGCCTATATCGCCTCGCTCAATCCTTGAGAGAGGACGGCCCGGGATGTCAGGCAGGGACCGATACGGAGTGTGCATCGTCCGATAGCGCAATTGTCTTGGCCAGAACAGGCGCAAGGCTTCTATCCTGAAGCCCAATCGGCCGCCTGAAGGTGCCGCAAATGGAGGGAAGGTCATGAAACGCCGTACATTTCTGCTGGGCACCGGCGCCACGCTTGCGGCCGGGATGATGCCGCTGAAGGCGGCGGAGACCTTCACCGTCACCCAGCCGATGGACCCGCCGGAATGGGCGCTGCTGGAGCGCGAATTGCTGCACGCCCACACCACCGCGTGCGTCACCTTCTTCAAGCGTTATTTCAACCAGGCGACCGGCTGGCTGGAGACGACCGAGCGCTGGGGCGGCGACGACGGCCCCGACGACGCCATCGAGAATGTCAATGACTGGCCGCACCTCTATGCCCTGGGCGGGGACGAGGTGATCCGGCAAATGTACACCAAGGCCTATGAGGGTCATGTGGCGCAGTACACCGCCGCCAAGACCACCGATGTGCCCTTCGCCAGGCAGGGCATGTATTTCAAGGAATTTCCGGTGCAGATGGACTGGCAGCACAATGGCGAGGGGCTGACCGTCTTCAACCTGATGCCGCTGGGTGCGCCTTATGACCAGCGCTACCGCGAACGGGTCAAGCGCTTCGCCGGATTCTACATGGGCGAGGATCCCGGCGCGCCCAACTACGACCCCAAGCTGAAGCTGATCAAAAGCCTGATGAACGGCAGCCGCGGGCCGATGCTGCGTGAAGCCACCGCGCTGGACTGGACCGGCGATCCGATCGACGTGCAGAATCGCTTCCCCAGCCTGGGCCATGGCGAGGGCAACTATGAGGGCATGCTGGCCCACTTCAAGGACTATAACGATGTGGTGGGCGACCACCCGCTCAACCTGGCGTCCACGCAGCTGGCCACCAACGCCTACATGCTGACGCATGAGGCCAAATACAAGAACTGGGTACTCGGCTATTGCGACGCCTGGGCCCAGCGCGCCAAGGACAATGGCGGCATCATTCCCTCCAAGGTGGGGTTGGACGGCAAGATCGGCGGGCCCGAGAACAAATGGTATGCCGGCGTCTATGGCTGGGGCTTTTCGCCCATCGTGCCGATGACCGGCAAGCGGGAAGACCGCAACCGCGTGCCATGGTGCGTGGGGGGGTTCTACAACGCCTACCTGCTGTCGCGCGGCGACGACAAATATCTGGATGTGTGGCGCAAGACCGCCGACAAAATAGACGCCGCCGCCAAGACGGTCGACGGCAAGATGTCGACACCCACAATGTATGGCGATCAGGGCTTCTACAGCTTCAAGCCGGGCAAATATAACAAGAACTTCCTGGAGATTTACGCCCTTTCCATGAAACCGTCGGATCGCGCCCGCTGCGAGGAGACGGACTGGTATCACTTCCTGGAAGGAAAGAATCCGGACTATCCGGTGAAGGCGTTGCGCGCCGCGATGGTCAGGATGCGCAAGCACATGGAAGAGGTCGACAACGACAACACCTCGCCCGACATGCGCCTGGCCGACAGCGCGCTGGAATACAATCCCGCCTCCATCATGGCGCTGACCCAACTGATCGAGGGCGGCCTCTACCTGCAGCATGGCAGCTGGGCGCGCTCGTCGATGAGCCAGGGCGGCACGCTCCTGTTTGCCCGCCTGCGCTATTTCGATCCCGATCGCCGCCGCGCCGGCCTGCCGCCGGACGTGGCGGTGCTGGTGGACAGCTGGGCCGATGACGGCCTGACCGCCACCATCGTCAATATCAGCCCCAGCCAGCCGCGCAGCGTGATCGTGCAGGGCGGCGCCTATGGCGAGCACCAGATCGTCTCGGTGTCGGACGGCAAAACCACGACAGAGGTGAACGCGCCGCACTTCCCGCTCAGGCTGGAGCCGGGCTCGGGTGCGCGGCTGAACATCAGGATGAAGCGCTTCGCCAACGACCCGACCCTGGCCTTCCCCTGGGATGGCACCGTCGCGGACCTGGGCGATCCGCCGGCGACGTCGGCATCCACGCGCGCCGACTAGGCGTCAGGGCCCGTAATGGGCCGCGAGGTAATCGCGGATGCGCGCGGCCTGGGCGTCGTCGGCTGGTGCGCCGCGGCCGCGCATGTCCTCGATGATGCGGGCCCAGGCATCCTTGTCGCGCCGCTGCGAGATCGCCGTGCCGATGGCATGACAGCCCGTGCAAACCCGCGCCACATCGGCGCGGCCGGGCCCATCGGGAAGATCATCGACCGACGTCACCGTCACCGGAGCGGCCGGGGCCTGGCCGGCTGGCCTTACCGGCGGCAGCGGCGCAGGCTTCAGGTCGACGATCTGTTCGCCGGGCCGCGGCAGGGCAAAGGCGATCAGCGCAGTCTCGGCCTGCGCCCGCGGCGCGCCGCTGGAGGCCACC
>JBEHXB010000380.1:0-2735 GCA_048498895.1 Pseudomonadota bacterium | reverse complement strand
GCGCATGACACCGGGCGCCTATCGTGCGCTCGATGGCGCAAAGACCTTCCTGCTGCACCTGCCGGCGGGCTATCGCGGCAAGGAAGTGCTGGCCTACCATGCCCGCGACCCCGAAGGCGTCTGCGAGAAGGGCGAGGGCCATGTGATCTGGAAGGCGCTGCACACGCCCGACGCGCCGGTTGTGCTGGAACTGTCGCTGGAAAAGGAAGGGGCCTGGGCCCGTGTTCACGCCGACCGCAAGCTGGGGCGTGACAGCATGGCCGCCATCCATGCCGCGGCGCTTCGGATGCTGTCGCTGACCAATGACATTACCCAGTTCGAAACCCGCCATGCTGCCTTCGTGGCGCGCCGCCGCGGCCTTCGCATGCCGCTGCTGCCCACCGGCTTCGACGCCCTGTGCTGGGGCGTGATCGGCCAGCAGATCAACATCAAGTTCGCCACCGCCCTGCGCCGCGATTTCATTCGCCTGGCGGGCGAGAAGGTCGGCGACATGGTGGCCCATCCCACGCCCGAGCGCGTGGCGGAGCTGTCGCCCGCCCAGCTTCGGCCGTTCCGCTTTTCCGGTTCCAAGTCCCGATACCTGATTGACGCGGCGCAGGCCGTGGCGAAGGGCGAACTGGATGTCGAGGCGCTTGGCGACGGCTCGGCCGTCGGCGCCGAAAAACGCCTGACCGCCCTGCGCGGCATCGGCACCTGGACGGCGCGTTATGTGATGCTGCGCGGCGGTTTCGCCGACAGCGCGCCGGTGGGCGACAGCGCGCTGGCCACCGCGCTGCAGAGGCTGCACAATCTTCCCGAACGGCCTGGTCCCGATCATGCCGCCCTGCTGATGAGCGCATTTGCGCCCCATCGCAGCCTGGCCACCATGCATCTGTGGACTTCCCTGAAGGAACCCAACCTCAAGGAGGCACCATGAAAAGGACTTATTGGAGCACCATCACGTCTCCCTTCCAGACCTTCGCCGCCTGGGTTGACGACGAGGGCCGCCTTGTGCGCTTCAACCTGCGCGCCACTGGCGCGGCCAAGGTCGATCCGGCGGCGGAAAAAAACGAAAGCAGGTTGGCCGACGTCCAGCGTCAGGTGAACGAATACGCCGCCGGCAAGCGCCGCAGCTTCGATCTGGAGCTGGCGATGGAAGGACCGGAGTTCGACAGGAAGGTCTGGAAAGCGCTGCTGGACATCCCCTTCGGCGTCACCACCTCCTATGGCGCGGTGGCGAAGGCCATCGGTCATCCCACCGCGGCGCGCGCCGTCGGCGCCGCCAACGGCGCCAATCCGATTGCCCTGGTGGTGCCCTGCCACCGGGTGATCGGCGCCGACGGCAGCCTGACCGGCTACGGCGGCGGTCTGCCGCTCAAGCGCAAGCTGCTGGAGCATGAAGCGCGGGTGTGCGGAACCCGCCTCGATCTCTTCGGCTAGAGCGCTTTCGACAGGCCGACGAAGATTGCGCGCCGCGCGCCGAACTGCGGCGCGCCCACGCCCACCCCGGTGCCGTCGCGGATCTCATACTTTTCGTCAAAGGCGTTGATCAAATCGACACGCGCGGAGAAGTCCTGGTCGTCCACCTTGAAGTCGCGGCTGACGCCGAAATTCACCGTCACATAGCTGGGCACATGGTCGCCATTGGGCGTCGTCCCGTCGCGGCGCAGGCCCGTGCCGTAAAGCAGGCTGGTGGAGAAATTCATGTCTTCCCACTTGTAGTTGGCGCCCGCCGACGCCGTTCCGATCTGCTGGTGGTCCAGCGGGATGTAATGACTGGCGATATGGGCCAGGTCGCCCGGATCGAACTGGAACTGGCTGGAGACGATGTCCCGGCCGACCGCCCGTTCATAGGATGCGTTCACATAGCCGGAGAAGTTTCCGTTCTGGTAGTTCAAGGTGAACTCGCCGCCATACTGGCGGCCTGACTTGTAGTTGAACGGCGTCAGGATGATCGGCGCGCCGAACTGGCCCTCGTCGATCAGGTTGGACGAGGCCTTGTAGAAGCCGTCCAGTCCGATGGTCCAATGGTCGAACAGCCTCTGCTCCATGCCGATGTCGTAATAGTCGGCACGTTCGGCCCTGGGCGTGTCGTTCGGGCCGCCGCCCGCCGCCGTGGTGTTGTCGAACAGGGCGACGTCGGACGATGCGACCAGTTCGAAGGGCGGGGGCGAGAAATAGCGCGAGTAGCCGGCATGGATGGTGGTGCCCTCAAATGGCTTCCACACTGCGTTTACGCGCGGGGACAGTTGATTCTCCGCGTCATATGCCGAGAAGGCGTCATAACGCAGACCGTAATTGACCGTCAGCGTGTCGGTGAGGGCCCATTCGTCCTGCAGATAGAAGCCGTAATTGTAGCCGTGCTTGCTGCCATTGTCGGCGATCGTGAGGGGCGTGGCCGATGTCTGGCAGGTCAGGGCGGGATCGGTGCACAGGGGATTGGGATTGACGTTGGGAATCCCATTGGAATCTGGCCCGCCCGGCGCCGTCGCCAGCACCAGCGACGAGGTATCCGACAGCGTGTCGTCGGCCTGATACAGCACGCCGAAGCGCACAGTGTGGCCTTGCCAGCCATGCCAGGCGCCTTCCGCCTGCAGGCCATAGGACACATCCCGCTTGTAGGCGTTCTGCGACAGGCCATCATACAGAATCCCGCCCACGTTGTTGCCCGGCGTGTAATAAAGGCTGGAATAGCGGCCGAACAGCGAGACCTGGGTGTCCAGGTCGTCGTGCGAATGCAGGTAGCTGAGAATCCC
>JBEHXB010000379.1:0-2749 GCA_048498895.1 Pseudomonadota bacterium | reverse complement strand
TGGCGGTTGACGATCATGGAAAGCGCGTCCACCGGGTCGTCATTGACCAGGATCGACATCTTCACCAGGTCGCCTTCTTCATATTTCTCGATGTGATAGTCGAAGCTGGCATAGCCGCGGCTGACCGACTTCAGCCGGTCATAGAAATCGAACACCACTTCATTCAGCGGCAACTGGTAGATCACCATGGCGCGGTTGCCGGCATAGGTCAGCTCGACCTGGCGGCCGCGCCGGTCCTCGCACAGCTTCAGCACGCTGCCCAGATATTCGTCGGGCACCAGGATGGTGGCCCTGATCCACGGCTCCTCGATGTGGGCGATATAGTTGGGATCGGGCATGTCGGCGGGATTGTGCAGCTCCTTCATCTCGCCGTTGTTCATGTAGATGTGGTAGATCACGCTGGGGGCGGTGGTGATCAGGTCCAGGTTGAATTCCCGCTCCAGCCGCTCGCGCACGATTTCAAGGTGCAGCAGTCCCAGGAAGCCGCAACGGAAGCCGAAACCCAGCGCCGCCGAGCTTTCCGTCTCATAGGTGAAGCTGGCGTCGTTCAGGTGCAGCTTGCCCAGCGCCTCGCGCAGGTCGTCGAACTGGGCGGCATCGACCGGAAACAGGCCGCAGAACACCACCTGCTGCGCCGGCTTGAAGCCGGGAAGGGGCGTGGGCGTGCCGTGGCGCTCATTGGTGATGGTGTCGCCCACCTTGGTGTCGGCCACCTGTTTTATCTGGGCGGTGATATAGCCGACCTCGCCCGGCCCCAGCTTTTCCACTGCCACCTTCTTGGGGGTGAAGACGCCGATCTGTTCCACCTGATAGACGGCATCGGTCGCCATCATGCGGATCTTCTGGCCCTTCTTCAGTTCGCCGTCGATGATGCGCACCAGCACGACCACGCCCAGATAGGCGTCGTAATAGGAATCGATCAAAAGCGCCTTCAGCGGCGCGTTAAGCTCGCCCCTGGGCGCGGGAAGCCGCGTGACAATCGCTTCCAGCACCTGGTCGATGTTCAGGCCGGTCTTTGCCGAAATCGGCACCGCTTCGCTGGCGTCGATGCCGATCACATCCTCGATCTGGGTCTTGACCCGGTCGGGATCGGCGGCGGGCAAATCGATCTTGTTGAGGACAGGCACAATCTCCAGCCCCGCGTCGATCGCCTGATAGACGTTCGCCAGCGTCTGGGCTTCCACGCCCTGCGAAGCGTCCACCACCAGCAGCGCGCCTTCGCAGGCGGCAAGACAGCGCGACACCTCATAGCCGAAGTCGACATGGCCGGGCGTGTCCATCAGGTTCAGGACATAGGTCTTCCCATCGGCGGCGTTGTAGTCCAGACGCACGGTCTGGGCCTTGATGGTAATGCCGCGCTCGCGCTCGATGTCCATGGAATCCAGCACTTGGTTGGTCATCTCGCGAGACGACAGGGCGCCGGTCAGCTGGATCAGCCGGTCGGCGAGGGTGGATTTGCCATGGTCGATATGGGCGACGATGGAGAAGTTGCGGATGTTCGAGAGTTCGGCCATTTGGACCGGGGCTTTAGCAGTTTGCGCCCCCGCGTCCAACAGGCGAATTCCGGCCGGTTCCGGGCTATAAGGCGCCATGCACAGCCGCCCCCGCAAAGCCCCCGCGCCGTCCCAGCCCCTGAAGGACCTTTGGCCGGGCCAGTCAGTTCCGCTGCTCAAGGCCCTGCATATCCTGACGCGGGAAGGCGGCCTGAACGCCGACAGCCGCCGCAAGCTGAAACAGGTGCAGCACCTGGCCCAGCTGATCCATCCGGCCATCGACGCGGCGTTGAAGGCGCGGGAGCAGCCGGTGCTGGCCGACCTGGGAGCGGGCAAGTCCTATCTGGGCTTCATCCTCTACGATCTCTATTTCGGCCCGGCGGGGCGCGGGCGGGTGCTGGCGGTGGAGAACCGTCCCGAATTGATCGAGACGGCGCGGGCGATCGCCACCGAAAGCGGCTTTGAGCGGATGGAATTCGTCGAAGGCCGCATCGCCGATGCCCAGGCCGGACCGGTCGATATCGTGACGGCGCTGCATGCCTGCGACACGGCGACGGACGAAGCCATTCTGTTCGCGCTTCGCCACGAGGCGAAGTTCGTGGCGCTGGTGCCCTGCTGCCAGGCGGAGGTGGCGCGCCAGCTTGATGACGTGAAGGGACCGCTGGATCAGCTCTGGCGCCATCCCATTCATCGGCGCGAGTTCGGCTCGCACCTGACCAACGTGCTGCGCGGCCTCTATCTGGAGGCGCATGGCTACAAGGTGCGGGCGACCGAATTCACCGGCCTGGAACACACCAGGAAGAACGAATTCATCTTTGCCGAGCGCCACCAGCGCGCCAACCCGCGCGCGCAGGCGCAGTTCGAGAAGCTGGCGGCGGAAATCGGCGCGGCGCCTAGGCTGCTGGCGGACGCGCTCTCATCGCCTGCACCAGCGGCATGAAGGCCAGAAGGGTGGCGGCGGCGGAAACCGCCACCATCAGCACGATCGAGCGATCATAGAGCAGGCCCATCACCGCGCTGCCGGCGAACCAGGCCACGCCGTAGAGCGCCGAGAACAGGCCGAAGCCCCGGGCGCGGCCTTCCTCGGGCAGGAAGCCGGCGACGGCGGCGTCCATCACCGCCTCATGCACGCCCAGCGAAGCGCCCCAGAGCAGCATGCCAACCAATCCCATCGCGAATCCGCCCAGGAAGGAGAGCGGCGTCACCGCCACGCCGATCAAAAGGCCCGGCACCAGCACCTTCAGGCCAAAACTGTC
>JBEHXB010000378.1:0-2775 GCA_048498895.1 Pseudomonadota bacterium | reverse complement strand
TTGATCATGCGGGGATCATGTCGCGGTCATTCCAGACGATCGACCATTTCCTGGGTAATCAAACAGATGCCGTTTGCGGTCCGGCGAAATCTGGAGGCATCCAGCGCGCTATCCTCGCCCACGATCAGGCCCGGGGGAATTACCACGCCGCGGTCCAGCACCACCCTGGAAAGGCGCGTGCCCCGGCCGATCTGGCATTGGGGCAGCACCACCACTTCGTCCAGCGCGCAATAGGAATGCACGCGCACACCCGTTGACAACAGGCTGCGACGCACGCTGCTGCCGGAGATGATGCAGTCGCCCGCCACCAGGGAAGACACCGCCGATCCGCGCCGCCCCTCCATGTCATGCACGAACTTGGCGGGGGGCACGATCTCGGCATATGTCCAAAGCGGCCAGCTGCGGTCGTACAGGTCCAGTTGCGGCACCACATCGGTCAGGTCGATATTGGCTTCCCAATAGGCATCCACCGTTCCCACGTCGCGCCAATAGGCAGCCTTCTCGCTGCTGGAGCGCACACAGGAATTGACGAAGCGATGCGCCACCGCCTTTCCGTATTTGACCAGGTAGGGAATGATGTCCTTGCCGAAATCGCGGCTCGAACCAGACGTGGATGCATCACGGCGCAACTGCTCAAACAGGAAGCGCGTGCGGAAGACATAGACGCCCATCGATACCAGTGCCATGTCGGGGTTGCCGGGCATGGCGGGCGGATCCGCCGGCTTTTCCACGAAGCTCGTAATCCGTCCCGTGTCGTCCACGGCCATCACGCCGAAGCCCGTCGCCTCCGGTCGCGGCACGTCCAGACAGGCGACCGTCACATCGGCGGACTGGTTCACATGCTCCTGGAGCATCAGCTCATAGTCCATCTTGTAGATGTGATCGCCCGCCAGGATCACCATGAATTCCGGACCATGGCTCTCTATGATGTCGATGTTCTGATAGACGGCGTCGGCGGTGCCTTCATACCATTGGGTTTCCGATACACGCTGGCTGGCGGGCAGCACGTCGAAGCTCTCATTACGCTCGGGCCGCAGGAAGTTCCAGGCGCTGTGCAGGTGGTGGATCAATGAATGGGCCTTGTACTGGGTAGCCACGCCGATGCGGCGGATGCCCGAATTGATCGCATTGGACAGAGCAAAATCGATGATGCGGGCCTTGCCGCCAAAATAGACCGCAGGCTTGGCGCGGCGTGCGGTGAGCTCGGCGAGGCGGCTGCCCCGGCCGCCTGCCAGAACATAGGCCATCGCGTCACGTGCCAGCGGCTGCCCGCGCCGGTCCACCATTGCCATCCTCCCGGGGCGCCGAACCCCTTATCCTGCGTGCTCCAGCATCAAGGTCGCCAGCGGCGGAAGGGTCAGGGTCACCCCGCCATCCCGGGCCTCCACCCAACCCAGGTTGCCCGTGCCGCTGCCGCCATAAATGCCGGCGTCGCTATTGATAATTTCACGCCAACGCCCGCTTTCCGGCAAGGGGACACGGTAATTTTGGCGCACGACCGGGGTCATATTTGCAACTATCGCCACCGGGGCCGCACCCGGCGCCCGGCGCGTCCAGGCAAACACCGAATTGTCCTTGTCATCGACGATCGCCCACTGAAAGCCTTCAGCCTCGCAGTCCCGCGCATGCAATGCCGGAGTCTTGCGGTAAATCCGGTTAAGATCGCGAACGAGCCGCTGCACGCCCAAATGCGCAGGGGCATCCAGCAGTTCCCAGTCCAGGGAATGGGACTCATACCACTCGCGCCGTTGCGCGAATTCCTGGCCCATAAACAGCAGCTTCTTGCCGGGGTAACCCCACATCAACGTGTAGTATGCGCGGAGATTGGCGAATTTCTGCCAGTCGTCACCTGACATTTTGGACAGGAGCGAGCCCTTGCCGTGCACCACCTCATCATGGCTCAGCGGGAGGACGAAATTCTCACTGAATGCGTAGAGGAGCCCGAAAGTAATGTCCTCATGATGATGGGCGCGATGGATGGGCTCGCGCGCCATGTATCTGAGGGTGTCATGCATAAAGCCCATGTTCCACTTGAAACCGAAGCCTAGCCCGCCTTCATGGGCCGGACGGGAAACGCCCGGCCAGGAAGTGGATTCCTCAGCTATCGTGAAAAAGCCGGGATGAGCGCCATAGACTGCCTTGTTCATGGCCTGGAGAAAAGTCACCGCTTCCCAGTTTTCCCGACCGCCCGCGGCATTGGGAACCCATTCGCCCGCGCGCCGGGAATAGTCGCGGTAAAGCATGGAAGCCACCGCATCCACACGAAGGCCGTCGATATGATAGCGCCCTGGCCAGAAGAGCGCATTATTGATCAGGAAGGATGCCACCTCCCGGCGACCGAAATTGTAGATGGCGGTGTTCCAGTCGGGATGATAGCCCTGGCGCGGGTCCTCATGTTCGTACAGCGCCGTACCATCGAACCGGATCAGCCCATGAGGATCGGTGGGGAAATGCGCGGGGACCCAGTCGATCAAGACGCCGATACCTGCCCTGTGGGCGCCGTCGACAAATCGGGCCAGGCCGTCCACGTCCCCGAAGCGCGCGCTTGGGCAATAGAGACCCGTGGTCTGATAGCCCCAGCTCGGATCATAGGGATGCTCACTGATGGGCAGGAACTCGATGTGGGTGAAGCCCATGTCGGCCACATAAGGGATCAGCTTCTCGGCCAGTGCGTCCCAGCTCAGATACCAGCCATTGGCATCGCGTCGCCAGGACCCGGCGTGAACCTCATAGATGCTGACCGGCTGGCGGCGCGGGTCGACGCTTGCCCAATGG
>JBEHXB010000377.1:0-2795 GCA_048498895.1 Pseudomonadota bacterium | reverse complement strand
CGTGTCATAAGGTGGCAGGAACTGACGGCTACGGGCGTAGGCGCTGCCCTTTTCAAAATGCAGGTCGGCAACGACCAGGGTACGATGCGCCGGAATGAATGCCGCGCCGCAAGAATCGAGCAAAAGCCTCTCGCCATTCAAGTCGATCAGGAAATCGCCAATCTTCGGATCCACGCCCGAATCAGTCGACACGCATCGCATCCCGCACCAGGGCATCTTCGCTCTCCCGCAGGATAGCGTCGTCAATCGCGCCCGCAACCATTTCCCTGGAAATTTCCAGCAACACCGGGACCGCCAGGGGCGAAACCCGCTCCAGCCGCCGGGTGATGATCCTGTGCCGCACGCGGGCTAACATGTCGCCCAGCCGTGCGATGTCCAGCAATCCTTCCCCCGCATCGGCATAGGTGGCGCGCAGCAGAACATGGTCCGGCTCGTGCTGCCTCAGAACGTCGTAAATAAGGTCCGAGGAAAATGTAACCTGGCGGCCGGTCTTTTCCTTGCCCGGAAAGCGGCGCTGAATCAACCCGGCGATGATGGCACAATTCCGGAAGGTGCGTTTGTAAAGATTGGAATCGGCCAGCCATGCGTCAAGATCATCGCCGAGCATGTCCTCGTCAAAAAGCCCATTCATGTCAGCGCCGCTCATGTCGCGGGCCGACCATATCGCCAACGCATATTCGTTGGCGACGAAGCCGACGGGATGAAGCTTCAGCCGTTCCAGCCGTCGGGTCAGCAGCATGCCCAATGTCTGGTGCGCCAGCCGCCCCTCGAAGGGATAGCAGACGAGGTAATGCCGGCTGGCACGCTGGAAAGTCTCGACCAGTAATTGACCCGGTTTCGGAATGACACTGCGCCATTCCTGGATACGCAACCATTCCTGAACCGGCTGGGGCAGACCGGCCCAGCTGTCGGGTCGGCTGACCATCTCTCGAACGCGCTGGGCCAGGAACGTGGAAAGGGGAAATTTGCCGCCGTTATAGCTCGGGATCTGTGCCTGAGGACCGGGATCGCGGGTGACATAGGCAGCATCATCGCGCAATCCTTCAAAACGCAGCACGTCGCCGGCAAAGACAAACGTATCTCCCACGGACAGTTGTTCTATAAAATACTCCTCAAGCTGCCCCAGGCGCCTGCCGCCTGCGCCGGCGGGCCGGCCCCTGGATTGAAGGCGGATATCGATCATCGGATCTTCCACAATCACCCCGGCGTTCAGTCTCCAATCCTGGGCGATGCGCGGATGGGCCAAACGGAATCTGCCTTCGGGTGTCTTGCGCAGGCGCGCATAGCGGTCGTAACGGCGCAACGCATAACCACCCGTCGCGACAAAATCCACCACCGCATCGAACTCGACACGTGGCAGGCGCATATATGGCGCGGCGCGGCGCACTTCCCTAAAGAGCGCCTCGGCGTCGAAGGGTGCGGCGACCGCCGTGCCCAGCACATGTTGGGCCAGAACGTCCAGCGCGCCGGCCTTCTGCCGCTCGCCATCCAGCTCACCCGCCAGCACCGCATCGCGCGCCGCATGGCATTCCAGCACTTCAAAGCGGTTGGCGGGCACCAGCAGCGCGGCGCTCGGCTCGTCCAGCCGATGATTTGCGCGGCCAATGCGCTGGACCAGTCTCGCCGCCCCCTTGGGTGCGCCGATGCAGATCACCCGGTCCACCGCGCCCCAGTCGATCCCCAAATCGAGGGTCGAAGTGCATACGACCGCCCGAAGATCACCGCGCGTCATGGCCGCTTCAACTTTGCGGCGCTGCTCGGGCGCCAGGCTGCCGTGATGCAGAGCGATGGGAAGATTGCAGTCGTTGATCGCCCACAGTTCCTGGAAAGTGCGCTCGGCCTGGCTGCGGGTATTGACGAAGACGAGCGCAGTGCGGCTTTCCTGAATCGCTGCCATCACGTCGAGCATGGCATGGCGCGCCAAATGGCCAGACCAGGGCACATAGGCTTCAGAAGCGCTGATGGCGATATTGGGCGCCGCGCCACCTTTGGCCTCCACCAGTTCGGAATACGCCTCTTCGGCTTCAGGTTGCGGCATCAGATACCGGCGCAGCGGCAGCGGGTCCTTGACCGTGGCCGACAACCCGACACGGCGATGATCCGGCGCCAGGCTGGAAAGACGCGCCAACGCGAGCGCCAGAAGATCGCCGCGCTTGGAATTGTAGAGTGCATGCAATTCGTCCAGTACCACGGTCTTGAGATTGGCGAACAGCCGGTCCGCCCGAGAATGGGCTATCAGCAACGCAAGCTGTTCGGGCGTCGTAAGCAGAATATCGGGCGGGACATGGCGCTGGCGCTGGCGGCGCCCTGCAGGTGTGTCGCCGGTGCGCGTTTCCACGCTGATGCCAAGACCCATCTCGGCCACCGGGGTCTCCAGGTTGCGCGCCACATCCACCGCCAGGGCCTTGAGGGGCGAAATGTAGAGTGTATGCAAGCCCGGCGCACGCGATCGCTTTGGCGTTTCCGACAGGTCGATCAAACTGGGCAGGAAGCCTGCCAGTGTTTTACCGCCGCCAGTGGGCGCCACCAGCAGCACACTCCGGCCGCGTCTCGCATGGTCTAAAAGCGCAAGCTGATGGTCACGCGGCTGCCAGCCGCGGCGGGAAAACCACTCCTGAAATGGACGGGGCAGCATGGCCGGACAAAACCATGACAGGCCCGCGCAACGCGAGAAAATTCGTCAGGCCCGGGCGCCGCTGTCGAACAGGCGCTTCAGCTCGGCCTCCGGCGTGCCGTAAAAGCTGCCGGCAACCTGCTCGATTCCGCCGCGGTTGACCACCGTCAGTTGGCCGCGC
>JBEHXB010000376.1:0-2800 GCA_048498895.1 Pseudomonadota bacterium | reverse complement strand
GCCACGGCTTTCGCTGCGCGGCGGCAGATACGAAATGCTGGCCGCCGGAGGCTCCTGGTGCTGGGCTCCGCGCGGAATGGCGCCGCCGATGGCGGGCGCAGGCGTGGCCGCGACGACGATCGACAGCGAAGCGGGATGGAAGCCCTCCGCCAGGAAGGCTTTCTCGATGCGGCTGACATAATGGTTGGCGACCCAGTTGCGCACAAACGGCTTGGCGGCGCCGATCTTCAGTTCGTCTGCATCGAAGGATTCCAGGCTCAGTGGACTGATCCAAGCCTCGAACACCGGGTTGCCCAGCTCGCGCCGCATGCGCTCGCGCACCGCCGTCCACGCCGCCTGCCAATCCGGAGGCATCATTTTCCCTGTTGTCTGCACCATCTCGATACCCATTCTTCCATGGCCCCTCGTGGGGAACCGTCGTTGCTGCTCCGGCACATCTTTGTGTCCGGCTTCGCCGCCAATGCGGCACATGCCTGCTGCAATGGTTGCGCTATCTCCCTGAACCTTCCTGCCTTGTCCCCGTCTAGTTCTGCCGCCAGGGCAAGCCGGCAGCCTTCCAGCCGCCGACACTTCCGCGATGGCCGAGCCCGTCCCGGTCCCCTTCGAAGCCCTCGACGATGTTGTAACAGGCCTTAAAGCCTGCCCCCGTCAGTGCGATAGCGGCTGCCCGGCTGCGCCCGCCCGAGCGGCAGAGCAGCAGCACGGGGCTGTCGGGGGCCGCACCCGCGGCCGCCAGCGCGCTCTTTGTCTGGGCCACGAAATCGGGATTGGGTGCACCGGCGGGGAAGGTCTGCCATTCCACGCAGTGTACCCGCCGGCCCAGGGCCGACAGGTCGGGCACACCGACAAAGTTCCATTCGGCGTTGGTGCGCACATCGATCAGCTGGGCGCGCGGATCCGCTTTCAGGGTTTCCCAGGCATCGGTCGGCGTCACATCACCGGCATATTCGGATGAAGACGAAGAAGCAGAAAGGACCATGAGGAACCACCGAGAGAAAATTCCGCCGTTGCCGGGTCATCGCCCAGCACTGGAACGCCAAATTTGGAAAAGTTAGTGCCTACTCTGCCGGTGGGGGTCGTACAGATACCGCACGGTGCTGGCGAATATTGTGCTGTTATTTTGTGAATACTTCGCCATTGCCTGATGTCCGCCCCTTCGGAGAGTAAAGATACGTCCAAGCCGTCGCCTGCATCAAGGGGACAAATTGCGAACAGGCCACCGATTCGAAAATTTTTTCACTTTTGTGAACGCCGCTAAGCGTTTGTACCGTATGCGGAAAATTCCATTATTGGACTCGTCTTTCCAGTTCAGTCACTTAGCGGGAACCTTGTGGTGACGCAGCGCTGAAATCGCAATGGTTTGGTTAAAATCCGCACACGGAGCAAATAAAAAGGGCCCGGATTACTATCCGAGCCCAATCTGGACTGTAATTACCAAGGATTCCAGCGGCTTCCTTGTTGTGTCCTATTTTGACAGTTTGGCGACGCGGCCGGCCAGGCGCGAAACCTTCCGGGCGCCGGTGTTCTTGTGCATCACGCCCTTGGAAACGCCGCGCATGATCTCGGGCTCGGCGGCCTTCAGCGCCTCCTTGGCGGCGGCGGCGTCGCCGGAAGCCAGCGCGTCCTCGACCTTACGAATATAGCCGCGAACGCGGGATTTGCGTGCCGTATTGATGGCGGTGCGCTTGGCCGTGGTGCGGGTCCGCTTCTTGGCGGAGGCGATATTGGGCATGGGTCGTCCTTACGGGCATTTCGCGAAAGAGGCGGGCATATACCCGCCAAAAGCCCCGCGGTCAAACGGAACCGCCAGGCCCGGGGCTATTCGTCCCGGAAGACCGGTTTGCGCTTTTCCGAAAAGGCCGCCATTCCCTCCTTCTGATCGGCCGTAGAGAACAGGGCATGGAAGGCCCGCCGCTCAAAACCGAGCCCCTGGGACAGTGGCACTTCGTATGCCCGGTTGATCGCTTCCTTGACCATCATCACCGCGGGCAGGGACTGGGCGGCGATCTTCCTGGCCACTTTCAGGGCCTCGTCCATCAGCAGCTCTGCCGGCACAACCCGGGCAGCCACGCCGGCGGCCTCCGCCTCGGCGGCATCCATCATCCGGCCGGTCAGGCACAGATCCATGGCCTTGGCCTTGCCCATCGCCAGGGGCGCGCGCTGGCTGCCCCCCAGCCCCGGCATGATCCCCAGGGTGATTTCCGGCTGGCCGAATTTGGCGGTATCGGCGGCAACCAGCACGTCAAGCGCCATGGCCAGTTCACAGCCGCCGCCCAGGGCAAACCCCGCCACCGCCGCGATGACCGGCTTTTTGATGCGGACAATACGGTCCATCTGCCGGCCGAAAGGATTTTCCGCATGCATCTGGGAAAAGGTCTTGGGCGCCATCTCCTTGATGTCCGCGCCCGCCGCAAATGCCTTGTCCGAGCCGGTGACGATCATCACCCGAACCGCGGGGTCGGCGTCCCAAGCCTCCAGCGCATCCGCCAGCGCATCCAGCAACTCGTTGTTCAGCGCATTCAGCGCCCCGGGCCGGTTGAGGGTGGCGATGCCCACCGGGCCTTCGATTCTGGTCAGGACTGTGCTCATCGCAATCTCACTTCTGGCACTTCGGACAATAGAAGGTGCTGCGGCCCGACTGGACGATGCGCTTCACCGTGCCCCTGCAGCCCAGCTTGCAGGGCCTGCCTTCGCGTCCATAGACCAGGAAATGATGCTGGAAATTGCCGGGATCGCCAGTGGCCTGGGCAGGGTCGCGCAAAGTTGAGCCGCCGGCGGCGATGGCATCCTTCAGCACTTT
>JBEHXB010000375.1:0-2829 GCA_048498895.1 Pseudomonadota bacterium | reverse complement strand
AGACAGCCCGGAGACGGAAATGGCCACGCGCCGCGAAATCTTGATGGGTGGCGCGGCGCTGGCCGCTGCCGCCGCCTTTCCCGCCATGGCCGCCGATGCCCGGCCGCAATCGCCACTTGGCGTCGCCCAGACGGCGCTGGGACATTATTTCCGTCGCCAGCGGGGCGGCGCGCAGACCCGCGGTCCTGCCGATCCCATTGCCACGGTCGCGTATGTGCGCTCGCTGGGTGCGGGCGGTCTGCAGATGGCCGTGCCCGACAACACGGACGTCAAGAAGCTGCGTGCGGCGCTGGAGAAGAACAACCTGTTCTTCGAAGGCGACATCCGCATGATCGCCAAGGCGGGCGACGACACCGCTGCTTTCGAGAAGGGCCTTCGAATGTACAAGGACCTGGGCGCATCTTGCGTGCGCACCGTCTCCTTCGTCGGCCGCCGCTACGAGACCTTCAAGACCCTGGGGGATTATCTGGACTGGAAGGCCAATGCCGACGGCGTGCTCGCCGCCTGCGTGCCGATCGCCGACAAGGTGGGCATCCCGCTGGCGATGGAGAACCACAAGGATCGCGTGGTGGATGAGGAAGTCGAGGTGCTGAAGAAATATTCGAGCGAGTATTTCGGTGCCCTGGTCGATTTCGGCAACAACATCTCCATGTGCGACGATCCCGTCGAGACGATCCGCAAGCTGGCGCCCTATGTGAAGGCCACGCACGTCAAGAACATGGCGGTGGCCCCCTATGACCAGGGCTTCCTTCTGTCGGAAGTGCTGTTCGAGGATGGCTTCCTGGACATTCCCGGCTTGTTTGCCGAACTGAAGAAGGTCAATCCCAAAATCCATCCGATGCACGAACTGATTACCCGCGATCCGCTCAAGGTCCCGGTGCTGACCGACCAGTATTGGGCGACCTGGCCCGAACGCAGCGGTCTTTATCTGGAGCGCACGCTGCGCATGGTGGAGGCCCACGCCAGCAAGAAACCGCTGCCCACGATCAGCGATCTGGATGCCGACGCGCAGTTCCAGGTGGAGCAGAGCAACAACCTGAAATGCTTTGCCTGGGGTCGCACGGCGCTGGCCTGAGGGTTCCCGACAAAACAGAACACGCCCCGGCGCGGTTTTCCGCACCGGGGCGTTTGTGTTTCCCCGGTCTTACTGAACGGTGAAATGCATCATGGTGGTCGAAGTGAAGGTCTCACCCGGCCGCAGCACCGTCGACGGGAATGCCGGATGATTGGGGCTGTCGGGATAGTGCTGGGTCTCCAACGCCATGCCGTCGGTCGCGCGCAGGGTGGTGCCGGCGGGCGTGACTGCCGTCCCGTTCAGGTGATTGGAGGAGTAGATCTGCACGCCCGGTTGGGTGGTATACAGCTCCAGCGTGCGGCCGCTGGCCGGATCGGTCAGCCGGGCGGCCATTTCCAGCGCGCCGGGCCTGGACTTCCGCAGAACGAAATTCTGGTCATAGCCCTGGCCTATCAGCATCTGCGGTTCGCTGGAGCGCAGGTCCTTGCCGATGGGCTTGGGTGTACGGAAGTCCAGCGCCGTGCCGGCCACCGGCGCGATCTCGCCGGTGGGAATCTGGTTCTGGTCGGTGGGCGTGTAGCTGTCGGCCATCAGGGTCAGAATCTGCGGCTCAACGGAGCCCGAGCCGTTGCCCGCCATGTTGTAATAGGTGTGGTTGGTCAGGTTGACCACGGTGGGCTTGTCGGTGGTCGCCTTATAGTCGATGCGGAAATCGGCATTGTCGGTGAGTGTATAGGTCACATCGACAGTCAGCGTGCCGGGAAAGCCCTGGTCGCCATCGGGGCTGACCAGGCGCAGTGTCACGCCCGCTGTGGTCGCGGTCTGGAAGGTCTTCACCGTCTGCAGCACGCGGGTCGAATAGCCGGGGCGTCCACCATGCAGCGTCACGCCCGCGGGATTGGCCGCCAGGTCATAGTGCTTGCCGTCCAGGGTGAAACCGTGCAGCAGCCGGTTGGCGTAGCGCCCTGTCAGCGCGCTCATCGGCCCGGTGGCCAGTATGCCGGCCATGTCCTTCTGGCAAAGGATCACATTGGCCATCCTGCCGTCACGGCCCGGCGCCTCAACGTCGCAGATGATGCCGCCGTAATCCAGAACCTCGGCGCGCATGCCCTTGTTATTGGTCAAAGTGAAGGCATGCACGGTTTGCCCGTCGCGGGTCGCGCCGAAAACCTTCTGCTCGACGGTGCCGGCCTGGACCGGACTGGCCGCCAGGCCGGCCGCCGCCAGAACGGCGGCTATCGCTGCGGCGCAATAGCTGTTCATGCGTGTTTCCCCCGTGGTTCTGTCCCCGAAAAACACGCCGGCACGGGGTTGGCAACCCATGAATTGACGGTGTTTTATCGCGGCCTACTATAGTATTGCCGTCACAGAACCACAAAGATGTGGTCACGCCGGGGTCGGCTGGGAGCAACGATAAGGGAAGGGGTTGGGCGCCGGCGGTTTGCGCGCCCTTTGATCTGCACATGAAATTTTCGACACGTCACGCCATGCTTGGCACCGTCATCCTGCTTGCAGGCGCTGGCCTGATCTCGGCTGCGGGGCTGGCACAGCCGGCCGATACCCCCAACAATCCTTTCGCGGGCAATCGGGCCGCCATCGCACAGGGCGAAAAGATCTTCAATTCCACATGCACCGCCTGTCACGGCCCCGCCGCCAGCGGGGGCAGGGGCCCGGCGCTCAATACCGGCACATTCAGTCATGGCTCGGGTGACTATGACCTCTACCAGACGATCCGCTCGGGCGTGTCCGGCACCCAGATGCCCAGCTTCGCACGGCTGCCATCCGACGATGTCTGGCGGGTCGTAACCTACATC
>JBEHXB010000374.1:0-2838 GCA_048498895.1 Pseudomonadota bacterium | reverse complement strand
CCTTGCCGGAAGAATGGGGCGGTGCAGGCCTTGGCTATGTCGTCTATGGCTTGGCGGCGCGCGAAATCGAGCGCATCGATTCCGGCTACCGTTCGGCCTTCAGCGTGCAGAACTCGCTGGTGATGCATCCAATCTTCGCCTTCGGCACTGACGAGCAGAAGCGCCGCTACCTGCCCAGACTTGCCAGCGGGGAATGGGTGGGCTGCTTCGGCCTGACCGAACCGGATCATGGCTCCGATCCGGGCGGCATGACCACCCGCGCCGTGGCCGACGGCGTGGGCTTTCGCCTGAATGGCGCCAAGACCTGGATCACCAACGCGCCCATCGCCGACATCGCGGTGGTTTGGGCCAGGCTCGACGGAGAGATCCGCGGCTTTATGGTGGACCGCGATACCAAAGGCTTCACCACACCGAAGATCGAGGGCAAATTCTCCCTGCGCGCCTCTGTCACCGGCGAGATCGTGCTGGCCGACGCCTTTGTCCCGGCCAGAGCGCTGCTGCCGAAAGCCTCCGGCCTGTCGGGTCCTTTCGCCTGCCTCAACCGCGCGCGTTATGGCATCGCCTTTGGCGCGATGGGCGCGGCGGAAGCCTGCTGGCTGGCGGCGCGCGATTATGTTGTGCAGAGAAAACAGTTCGGGCGCCCGCTGGCGCAAAATCAGCTGATTCAGAAGAAGCTGGCCGACATGCAAAGCGAGATCGCGCTGGGCCTGAACGGCGCGCTGCGCCTGGGACGGATGATCGAACAGGGCCGCGCCGCGCCGCCCGCCATTTCGCTGATGAAGCGCAACAATTGCGGCAAGGCGCTGGAGATCGCGCGCACCGCCCGCGACATGCTGGGCGGCAACGGAATATCCGACGAATATCCGGTGATCCGCCACGTACTGAACCTGGAAGCGGTCAATACCTATGAGGGCACACACGACGTGCACGCCCTGATCCTGGGGCGATCGCAGACGGGGCTGCAGGCCTTCTCTTGAACGCCGAGCCCGCCATCAAGCCTCTTGCCGGCCTGAAGGTGCTGGAACTGTCGCGGATACTGGCAGGGCCCTGGGCATGCCAGATTCTGGCGGACCTGGGTGCCGACGTGATCAAGGTGGAGCAACCGGGCAAGGGCGACGAGACAAGGCTCTGGGGTCCACCCTTCATCGGCGCCGATGCCGCCTATTTCCATTCCGCCAATCGCGGCAAGCGGTCCATCGCCCTCGATCTAGCCACGCCGCGCGGACAGCTGGTGGCACGCGCCCTGGCCGCCCGCAGCGACGTGCTGGTGGAGAATTTCCGCGCCGGCGTCCTGAAGAAGTTCGGGCTGGACCACGAAAGCCTGAAAGCGGCTGCGCCGCGACTGGTCTATTGTTCCATCACCGGCTTCGGCCAAGACGGACCTTATGCCCACCGCCCCGGCTTCGACGCCATCATCCAGGCCATGGGTGGACTGATGAGCATCACCGGTGAGCAGGGCGCGCCGCAAAAGGTGGGCGTGGCCATCACCGATATACTGACGGGTGTCTACGCCGTGGCCGCGATCGAGGCTGCGCTGCTGGAGCGGGAACGCACGGGCGCCGGCCGCCACATCGACATGGCGCTGATGGATGTTCAGGTGTCGATGCTGGCCAATCAGGCGATGAACTATCTCGCCTCCGGTGTCGTGCCCGCCGCCATGGGTTCAAGCCATCCCAACATCGTGCCTTATCAGCCCTTCCGCGCGAAGGATGGGGTGGTGATGGTCGCTGTCGGAACCGATACACAGTTTCGTGCCCTCTGCGCCGTGCTAGGGGCCGAAGAACTTTCCGCCGATCCGCGATTTGCGAACAATGCAGGCCGGGTGTCGGCGCGCGACGCGCTGGTCCCCGCGCTCTCCGCGCGCGTTGTCATCTGGGACCGCGCGACCCTGCTTGCGGCGCTGGAAAAGGCAGGCGTGCCTGCCGGGCCGGTCAATGACATCGCCCAGGTTTTCGCCGATCCCCAGGTCGTTCATCGCGCGATGAGGACAGACGCGGGCGTGCGCACGCCCATCATGATGGACGGCACAACCGCCGCCAGCACCCGGCCTGCGCCCAGGCTGGGTGAGCATACCGAGGAGATTTTGCGCGAACTCGGCCTTTAGCCATCCGCCGCCTGACGCGATAGGACTATTGCAGATTGACGAACATGCCGCCGTCCACCAGCAGCGCGGCGCCATTGACATAACGCGCCATGTCGGAAGCCAGGAATATCACCGGCCCGGCCAGATCTTCGGGCACGCCCAGCCGCCCCAGCGGCACACGGCTCTCCATGTAGGCGCGCTTCTTCGGATCGGAGAGATCATCCTTGTTGATGTCTGTCTGGATGGTCCCCGGCAGCACGGCATTGCAGCGAATGCCGTGCCTGCCCAGCGCGACGGCCAGCGAATTCATCAGCGACAGGATGCCCGCCTTGGTAGGGGTGTAATGAGCCTGATACTCCCCGCCCACATAGGCGGAAATGGATGAGACCCCGATGATCGACCCGCCCCCGCCCTGGCGCACCATCTGGTTGGCCGCCGCCTGGATCATGTAGAACGCGCCGTGCATGTTCACTGCCATCGTGCGCTCGAAAACCTCGCCTGGCATATCCAGGAAGGCATGGAAGGGGCAAATGCCCGCGTTGGAGACGAACACATCCACCCGCCCCAGCGCCGCCACCGCTGCGTCGATGAACGCAGTGGCGCTTTCGGGCCGGGCCACATCGCCCCTGACCGCCAGGCCCCGGCGCCCCTCGGCGCGGATCGCGGCCACGGTTTTCTCAGCCGTGTCATCGGTCGAATCGAAATGATTGATTGCCACATCGGCCCCCTGGCGGGCCGCCTCGATGGCGACCGCC
>JBEHXB010000373.1:0-2839 GCA_048498895.1 Pseudomonadota bacterium | reverse complement strand
AAAGCGCCCGTGGCGGGGGAAAACACCACGGGCGCTTTTTTATTAACCCCTCCGTCGGCAACTCGGTCGGCCTGCCGACCCATCGTTGCCGACATCTCCCCTTCCGGCGCGCCATGCGCGCGAAGGGGAGGTCGATTTCGCGGAAACGAGACATGTCCCTGCAACTGACGAGCCCGCCGGCGCAGGAGCCGGTGAGCCTGGCCGAAGCCAAGGCCTGGCTGCGTGTGGAAAGCGGCACCGACGAGGACGACCTGATCACGTCGCTGATCGCGGCGGCGCGGGTGCGCTGCGAATGGCACTGTGGCCGCGCTTTCGTCACCCAGGGCTGGACCCTGTGGCTGGACGGGGTGGGGGACGGCACCGTCGCGTTGCCGCTGCCGCCGTTGATCGACGTGACCGCGGTGACGCTCTATGCCGCCGATGACACGGCGGCGGTGCTGGATGCGTCGCGCTACCGGATCGATGCGCCGGGCGGACGGCTGATCTTTTCTTCGCCGCATCCCGGCCTTCGCGCCGCCGCTGCGGTGTCCATCGCCTTCACCGCCGGCTATGGCGACGCGGCCGATGTGCCTGCGCCCATCAAAAGCGCGATCGAGCAGACCGTCACATGGCTTTACGAGCATCGCGGCGGCGACGCGGCGCCCATGCCGCAAGCCGCGCTGGCGTTGCTGGCGCCATATCGCGCGGTGCGCCTGTGACGGCGCCGACAATGTTCCATTCAAACAGGAGTGCAAGACGATGACGGCCCAGCGCGGCAGGGACCTTCTGATCAAGGTCGGGGACGGCGGATCGCCGGAAAGCTTCACCAGCGTGGCCGGGCTGAAGGCCACATCGCTGGCCTTCAACGCCCAGACCGTGGATGTGACCAACGCCGATTCGACCGGCATGTGGCGCGAGCTGCTGGAGGGCGGCATCAAGTCGGCCAGCCTGTCGGGCAGCGGCGTGTTCAAGGATGCCGCATCGGATGCGACGCTGCGCCAGGCGTTTTTCGACGGGACCACGGTGAACTATCAGGTGGTGGTGCCGGATTTCGGAACTGTGCAGGGACCGTTCCGCATCACCCAGCTGCAGTATGACGGCCCCCATGACGGGGAGGTGAAGGTCTCGCTGGCGCTGGCCTCGGCCGGCGCGCTGGCCTTCACGGCTGCATCGTGATGATGGCCATGAACAGGGCAAGAGGTGAAGCGGCGCTGGAAGCCGGCGGGCGGCAATACCGCCTGCTGTTGACGCTGGGCGCGCTGGCGGAGATCGAGGACGGCCTGGGACTGGACGACCTGTCCCAGGTGGGGGCCCGGCTGGCGCATACGCGGGCGGCGGATCTGGCGATCGTGGCGGCGGCGCTTTTGCGCGGCGGCGGGCACGACATGTGCCCGGCGGATGTGCTTCGCCTTCCCTGCGATCTGGGCGCGCTGGTGCGTGGAGTCACCGGCGCGTTCGAGGCGGCGGGCCTGGCGCAGGGGACCATGGTCGCGGGGGAGGCGAAGGAAACTCCCGTCCCTTTTCCTGGGCAGACCTGATGGCGCTGGGGTTGGGGCGCCTGCGGCTTGCACCCCGCGATTTCTGGGCGCTGTCGCTCAGCGAATGGCGCGCGCTGGTCGATGGCCGGTTTGGTCGCGCGGCGTCGGCGATGACGCGCCGCGACCTTGATGCATTGATGAAGGCCTATCCCGATGGCGAATGATCCCGTGAACACCTCGCTGGCCGCGGCGGGCCAGGCGCTCAACGAATTCGTGTCGGGGCCGGTGGTGGGCGCCGCCGGCAGCATCGAGCGGGCGGTGGATCGCAGTTTCAATGCCGTGGCGAATACCATTGCGCGGGCCGCGCTGTCGGGCCGCCAGTCGATCTCTGCCCTGACGGCGTCGGTACTGGCCGATTTCGACCGCATCGCCGTCAGCCAGTTCATCGTCAAGCCGGTGGAGAATCTGGTCTCCTCGGTGGTGGGCTCGATCCTGCCCGTGGCGGGGGCGCGCGCGGCGGGCGGCCCGGTGGCGGCGGGCCAGACCTATCTGGTGGGCGAAAAGGGGCCCGAGCTGTTCACGCCCGCCGGCGACGGCGCGATCACGCCCAACGCGGCGCTGGCGCAGCGGGGCGCCAATGTGACGGTGAACATCACCACGCCCGACGCACAGAGCTTCCTGAAGTCGAAAAGCCAGGTCGCCGCGATGCTGGCGCGGGCGGTAAATCAAGGGCAGCGCAATCTATGAGCTTCCACGAAGTCAGCTTTCCACTCTCCATTGCCTTTCATTCCACCGGCGGGCCGGCGCGGCGAACCGAGATCGTCGCGCTGGGCAGCGGCCATGAGGAGCGCAACGCGGTGTGGGCGGGATCGCGCCGCCGGTTCGATGTCGGATCGGGCCTCAAAAGCCTGGACGACATTCATGCCGTGATCGCGTTCTTCGAGGCGCGCATGGGGCGTCTTTACGGCTTTCGCTTCAAGGATTTCAGTGACTGGAAATCCTGCGCGCCGGGCACGGCCATCGGGCCCGTCGACCAGCAGATCGGCACCGGCGACGGCAGCCTCACGCAGTTTCAACTCACGAAGACCTATGCCTCGGGCGTGGGAAGCTGGACGCGCTCCATCGCCAAGCCGGTCGACGGCAGCGTGCGGGTGGCATTGGAGGGCGAGGAAGTCGCCGGCGGCTGGGCTTGCAATGCCGCCACCGGGATCGTGACATTCGATACCGCGCCCGCATCCGGCGCGGTGGTCACGGCCGGCTTTGCCTTCGACTGCCCGGTGCGGTTCGACAGCGACGTGCTGTCCATCAACCTGGCGAATTTCGCGGCGGGGGAAATTCCTTCGATCCCGCTGGTCGAGGTGCTGCTGTGAAGACGCTTCCCG
>JBEHXB010000372.1:0-2847 GCA_048498895.1 Pseudomonadota bacterium | reverse complement strand
CCGAAGAAGTTCACGAAGGCGCCGAAGTCCATCACCTTGACGATCTTGCCGTCATAGATCTGGCCCACTTCCGGCTCGGCGGTCAGGCTGCGGATCCACTTCAGCGCCGCCTTGATCGACTCGGCGTCGGCCGAGGCGACCTTCACGGTGCCGTCGTCCTCGACATTGATCTTGGCGCCGGTCTTCTCGACGATCTCGCGGATCACCTTGCCGCCGGTGCCGATCACGTCGCGGATCTTGTCGGTGGGAATCTTGATCTGCTCGATGCGCGGGGCATGCTCGCCCAGCTCGGCGCGCGCGCCGGTCAGGGCCTTGTTCATCTCGCCCAGGATGTGCAGACGACCGCCTTTGGCCTGTTCCAGCGCGACCTTCATGATCTCCTCGGTGATGCCGGCGATCTTGATGTCCATCTGCAGGCTGGTGACGCCATCCTCGGTGCCGGCCACCTTGAAGTCCATGTCGCCCAGGTGATCTTCGTCACCCAGGATGTCGGACAGCACGGCATAACGGTCGCCCTCAAGGATGAGGCCCATGGCAATGCCTGCGGTGGGCTTCTTGATCGGAACGCCCGCGTCCATCAGCGCCAGCGAGGTGCCGCAGACGGTCGCCATCGAGGAGGAGCCGTTGGATTCGGTGATCTCCGACACCACGCGGATGGTGTAGGGGAACTCGTCCTTCTTGGGCAACATCGGGTGGATGGCGCGCCAGGCCAGCTTGCCGTGACCGATTTCGCGGCGGCCCGGCGAGCCCATGCGGCCCACTTCACCGACCGAATAGGGCGGGAAGTTGTAATGCAGCATGAAGGTTTCCTTGGCGGTTCCGGTCAGGCTGTCGATGAACTGCTCGTCCTCGGCGGTGCCCAGCGTGGCGACAACCAGCGCCTGGGTTTCGCCGCGGGTGAACAGGGCCGAACCGTGCGTGCGGGGCAGAACGCCCACTTCCGCCACGATCGGGCGCACCGTCAACAGGTCGCGGCCGTCGACGCGCTTCTTGGTGTCCAGCACCGCCGAGCGCATCACATGGGCTTCCACGTCATGCATGAGGCCGGAATAGACATTGGCCGGCACCTTGCCCTCGCCCTCGCCGACGAAAGTCGCGGCGAACGTCTTGCGCACGGCGGCAATGGCGTCGCGGCGCTGGTGCTTGTCGGCGATCTGGAACGCCTTGGCCAGCGCGTCCTGGGCGGCGACCTTCAGCTTCTCGCGTACCGGAGCGTGGATATCCTCGGGAACGGGACGCGGCTCCTTGGCCGACTTCTCGGCCAGGCGGATGATGGCGTCGATCGCCGTCTGCATCTGCTTGTGGGCGAAGACCACCGAGCCAAGCATCACCTCTTCGGAGAGCTCCTGCGCTTCGGATTCCACCATCATCACCGCATCGCGGGTGCCGGCGACCACCAGGTCGAGCCTGGAATTGGCCATGTCGTCGACCAGCGGATTGAGAACATATTCGCCGTCGATGTAACCGACGCGCGCCGCCCCGATCGGGCCCATGAAGGGAATCCCCGAGATGGTCAGCGCCGCGCTGACCGCCACCATGGCGACGACGTCGGGATCATTCTCCAGATCGTGGCTGAGCACCTGGGCCACCACCAGCGTCTCGTTCCTGTAGCCTTCGGCAAAGAGCGGACGGATGGGGCGGTCGATCAGGCGGGAGGTCAGCGTCTCGCGCTCGGTGGGCGCGCGCTCGCGCTTGAAATAGCCGCCCGGAATCTTGCCGGCGGCGTAATAACGTTCCTGGTAGTTTACGGTGAGGGGGAAGAAGTCGACCCCCTCCTTGGGCGTAGGCGCGCCGACCACGGTGGCCAGCACGACGGTTTCGCCATAGGTCGCCAGCACTGCGCCATCGGCCTGGCGCGCGATCTTGCCGGTCTCAAGGGTGAAGGTGCGGCCACCCCATTCGAAGCTTTCCTTTACGATATTGAACATCGGTACGTCTTTCGTCCTGCCCGGCGCCGGATCGCGTCCGGGGCGTAGTTGGCCCCCCTATGGGGCCTGCCTCCCGCGCGGCTCATCCGCGCGTGAAGCCAGCCAGGCACGCGGCTTGTCCGCGCGCATGGCAAAACCACGGCGTGCGGCTCTGCACACACCGTGGCCAATTCTGTTTGCCCGGAACTCAGCGGCGCAGGCCCAGGCGGCCAATCAGCGCCTCATAGCGCGCCGTATCGCGGGACTTCACATAGTCCAGCAGGCTGCGGCGCTGCGACACCATCTTGATCATTCCGCGGCGGGAATGATTGTCCTTGGCGTGGGTCTTGAAGTGTTCGGTGAGGTTGGAGATGCGCTCCGACAGGATCGCGATCTGCACTTCCGGCGAACCGGAATCGTTTTCGCCGGTCGCATATTCCGCGATCAGCTCTTTCTTGCGTTCAGGGGTAATCATCGGTCATCAGCCCTTTCAGGGACTCGAGAAGTTGAAAACGCGAAACGGCCGGAGCTCTCCTCCCGCAATTTCGGCCAATGCCACGGGCGAACCGTCTTCTTCTTTCAGATAGACGGTTTGCCCGGAAAGATCGCCCTCCCCGAATCCGTCCTTCATCCGGGCAAACAGGCTGCTGCGGATGAGGATGGGATTGCCGGATCGGATGCGAACCGTATCGCCGCCCGAAACAGCCAGCGCCGGGATGCCGTCCAGCGCGGTTGCAAGGGGCTTCAGATACCCAAAAGCGGCGGGACTATGCATAAAAGGGGTCAGCGTTTCCAGCGTCACCGCGTCTTTTTCTTCCCAGGCGCCCAACCGGGTGCGGCGCAAGGCCGAGACATGGCCCAGCGTGCCCAGCGCCCCGGCAATGTCGCGAACCCAGGAACGGACGTAAGTGCCTTTGCTGCAAGTGATTTCGAACTCGGC
>JBEHXB010000371.1:0-2853 GCA_048498895.1 Pseudomonadota bacterium | reverse complement strand
GCGATGGTATCTGGCACGATATATCTAGTCGCCACAGCGCTGGTTATATGGCTGTTTATTCATCTGTGGCGCAATGTGCGCCGATTCCGTCGCGCCGCGCGCCAAATACGGATGCGCGATCGCGGGACTGTTTCTTTTCGGCGTACAAATACGATACCCGAGCTAACCGGGGTCGCGGAAGACTTTGATTCGCTGGTTGCCGCCCTGCTGGGATCGCAGCGGCGCATCAGGGAGGCGGCCGAGGAAAACAGCCATGCCCTGAAGACGCCGCTGGCGGTAATTGCTCAGTCGGTTGAGCCGATACGGCGCGCGCTCCCGCAAGGGGAGGGCTCGGCGCGGCGAAGCCTCCAGCTTATTGAACGTTCGGTGGCACGCCTTGATGGGCTTGTCACAGCGCACCGTGATCTGGATGTCGACACTGCGGATCTGTTCTATCCCGAAAGGCGACCGCTGAATCTATCGAACTTTCTCGGCCAGATGCTGGAAAATTATGAGATCGCGCTGGTTCGGCAGGGCAAGCGGCTCTCCCGCCGGATTGAACCTGAGGTGATGGTATATGCCAATGAAGACGCCCTGGAGACCGTAATCGAAAACCTGTTGGACAACGCAATAAGCTTTACGCCGGCTTCTGGGACGGTGGAGGTGCGTCTGCAGGCCGAAAGCCGGCGAGTCAGGTTGGCGGTATTGGACGAGGGACCCGGCGTTTCTGCGTGCGATATGCAACATTTGTTTGAGCGTGGGTTCAGCACCCGTTCCGGGCGAGCGGATGGCGGGGATGTTCCTGTATGTCACCAAGGGCTTGGATTGTGGATCGTCAAGCGAAACGTGGAATCCCTTGGTGGGACCGTGACTGCCCGCAATCGTCCCACTTTAGGGTTTGAAGTGGCTATCCGTCTGAAGGGCGAGAGCTGATTCTTCCCTAAAAGCTTTGTCCCACCTTTATCACATGCTGTTCCGCGCAAACGCGTCTAGCGTTCGTTGTGGGTTGCACGCAGGAAAATCCTGCAGCGCACCGATGACGAGGCGAAAATGGGCAAGGAATCACAGGAAAAGTCTGTAGCGACCGCATGTTGCATGCGAGCTATATCGGTTCTGGTGGCTAGCGCAATTTTGGCCGGTTGTAGTGGGGCGATGACTGGCTCGCCGGCCGCGTTGGCGCAGGCGGACGCCGCGGCCCGCAATTATCGCCTGGCCCCGGGCGATAAGGTGCACGTTGCGGTCTTTAACGAGGCCAATCTGTCTGGCGATTACGTCATCGAGCCTGATGGCCGCATAACACTCCCGCTGGCCGGTTCTGTAACGGCGGCCGGTTTGACGGTCCCCCAGCTCCAGTCAGCGGTGGTCAAGACCCTTGGGAACGGATTCGTCCAGAATCCCAGTGTCACCGTGACGGCGATTGATTTGCGCCCCTATTACATCCTTGGGGAAGTTAACAAGCCTGGAAGATACAGTTATTCACCGGACCTTACGGTCATGCAGGCAGTTGCGACGGCCGAAGGCTTCACCTATCGCGCCGACAATACTGCTGTCTACATCCGACATAAATCCGACCCGTCAGAGAGAGAAGTCTCGCTGACTGCGACCACGGCGGTTTTGCCTGGGGATACGATCCGCGTCGCGCAACGCTATTTTTGAGGACGACCATGGCTCTAGTTCCCAGCGTCGCTCCCGGCAACGCTCCCGATCAATATGTCGATCCAATCTATGTTCGCCCACCAGCGGACGAGGACAATGCCAAGATATTCCTGATTGATATTCTGGCGGCGATACATCGCAATCGGAAATTGGCCATCACCGTAGCAACTCTATCAGTTCTCCTTGTGTTGACTGTCACGTTTCTTTTGACTCCGCTTTATCAGAGTACCGCACAGGTAATGCTGGATACGCGCCATGAACAGGTGGTCGACCTGCAAGCGGTTCTGTCAAATCTGCCTTCCGATACATTCGTCGTGGATTCAGAAGTGCAGGTTCTTCAATCCCCGGCATTGGCGGAGTTGGTGATCGACAAGTTACACCTCGACCAGGATCCGGAATTCAATACTGCGATTCGTCCGCCTACCTTGCTGGGCCAGGTCCGGCGTACCGTAACCGGCGCGCTTCGTGGCATGTTCCTCTATCTGAATTTGCCATTGCCGGTGTTCTTGGGTGGTGGTCCGGTGGACGAATCCATCGCCGTGGAACGTCGCAAATCCAGTCTCATCGGGGCGTTCGAGCGTCGGCTGAACGTGTCGCGTCAGGGTTTGACCTATCTGATCAACATCAGCTTCTGGTCGGAGGACGCCGCAAAGTCGATGCGTATCGCCAATGCTGTGGCTACCACCTACCTTGCGCAGCAGAAAAACATCAAGGCGAGTGCAACGCGCAACGCCAATACGTTGATCCAGAAGCATGTTTCTCAGCTTCAGGTCCAGCTTCGAAATGCAGAACAGGCCGTCGCGGATTACAAGGAAAAGCATGGGCTTTTGAACGCAGTCGGCGCTCCGTTGACCGAGCAGGAGATTTCCGCCCTATCGACCCAGATGGCTACCGCCCAGGCCGAGGAGGCCGAGCAGATGGGTAAGCTTGCTGCCGCCAATTCGCAGTTACGGGCTGACGGCACCAACGGAGTCGGGCAGGCAGCGGCGTCCGATACCATTCGCCAGATGCGCACTCAGGAGGCGGAACTGGCGCAGGAGGAAGCCGCGCTTTCCAAGCGATACGGTCCCAAGTATCCGGCGCTGATCAAGGTGCAACAGGAGCGTCAGGCACTGGAAGCTGCGTTGGCGGCGGAGACCCAGCGCATAATCGCGGGCCAGCGCGCGGAGGCCTCAGCAGCTGCCCAGCGCACTTCTTCGTTGCGGGCCAGCATCGAAC
>JBEHXB010000370.1:0-2854 GCA_048498895.1 Pseudomonadota bacterium | reverse complement strand
GGCCTCCTGCTCGACGGTTGCCTTGGTGCCGTCGGAATAAGTGACGGAATTGTTGCTGAGGGGCGGGGGCATGGAGATGTTCCAGCCCTCGAAATAGGGATTGTAATACTTGCCGTCGATGACCTTGAAGCCCTTGGGCGGGGTCATGTGGAAGCCGGTCAGGATCGAATAGACATACTCCGGACCGCCTTCACGCGCCTTCACGATCATCGACAGATCGGGCGGCAATGCGCCGCCATTGTTGGCGCGGGCCGCTTCCTCGTTGGGGAAGGGCGAGGGGAAATGATCGGCCAGGGTGGCCGGACGCATCAGGGGCTGGCCCTTGTCGTCCGTCGTGTTGCCCTTGTCGTCGGGCTCGGCCGGAACCTTGACCGACGCGGCCAGGGCACGCGCCTGGGCCTCGGTGAACTCCGGACCGCCCGGCTCAGCCAGGTTGTGGAAGGCCAGGTGCTGGGCGCTGTGACAGGCGGCGCAGACTTCCTTGTAGACCTGGAAACCGCGCTGCAGGGCGCCGCGGTCATAGGTGCCGAAAGGCCCCTCGAACGAGAAGGAAACGTCCTTGGGATGGAGCCGCGTCGTGCTTATCGCCTCCTGGGCGAAGGCGGCGGTGACAAGCGTCGTGGACGCCATCAGGCCAAGGGCAATGCCGAGAGAAGTCTTGTTGAGGCGCATGGTGTTTCTCACTCGGCCGGAAGGGAGGAAGACGCCGCGGCGGAATCGCCGAGCACGGATTGGGCGATCGAGGCGGGCAGCTTCTTCGGGGTCTCGATCAGGCCGACAATCGGCAGGATCAGCCAGAAGAAGGCGTAATAGTAGAGCGAGCAGATGCGCGCCACCCACACCAGCGGAATGCCGACAACGGCGGCATCGACGCCCTGCGAACCGCAATAGCCCAGGATCACGCAGACCACCAGGAACGCCCAGAAGAACTGCTTCATCAGCGGGCGGAAGCGGCAGGAGCGCACGCGCGAGGTATCCAGCCAGGGGATGAAGACCAGCGTGACGATGGCGCCGCCCATCACGATCACGCCCATCAGCTTGTTCGGGATCGATCGCAGCATGGCGTAGAAAGGCAGCAGGTACCATTCCGGCACGATGTCGGGCGGAGTCACCAGCGGGTTGGCCTGCTGGTAATTGTCCGGGTTGCCGAAGAAGTTCGGCGCATAGAACACGAACACCGCAAACACGATCGCGAACAGGATCAGGTAAAAGGCGTCCTTCACCGTGTAATAGGGATGGAAGGGCACGGTGTCCTGCGGGCTCTTCACGTCGATGCCCAGAGGATTGTTGTTGCCGGGCACATGCAGCGCCCAGATGTGCAGCACCACCACGCCCGCGATGATGAAGGGCAAAAGATAGTGCAGCGAGAAGAAGCGGTTGAGGGTGGCGTCACCGACCGCGAAGTCGCCCCACAGCCAGGTGGCGATATGGCCGCCCACCACGGGAATGGCGCTGAACAGATTGGTGATCACGGTGGCGCCCCAGAAGGACATCTGGCCCCAGGGCAGCACATAGCCGAAGAAGGCAGTGGCCATCATCAGCAGGTAGATGAGCACGCCGATGATCCAGATCAGCTCGCGCGGGCTCTTGTAGGAGCCGTAGTAGAGGCCGCGGAACATGTGGATGTAGACGGCCAGGAAGAACATGGACGCGCCATTGGCGTGCATGTAGCGGATCAGCCAGCCGTAGTTGACGTCGCGCATGATGGCCTCGACGCTGTCGAAGGCCAGGTTCGCGTTGGCCACATAATGCATGGCCAGCACGATGCCGGTGATGATCTGGATGCCCAGGCAAAAGGCCAGGATGCCGCCAAAGGTGTACCAGATGTTGAGGTTGCGGGGCGTCGGGAAGGTATGCACCGTGTCGTGCAACAGGCGCGGCAGCGGCAGGCGCTGGTCAATCCACTTCTCGAAGCCGGAATTGGGATTGTAGGTCGAAGGGCCAGACATATGTGTTCTCCTCAACCGACCTTGAGCTTGGTGTCAGACACGAAGGTATAGGGCGGCACGTCCAGATTGCGCGGCGCCGGACCTTTGCGAATGCGGCCGGCGGTGTCGTACTGCGAGCCGTGGCAGTGGCAGAGCCAGCCGCCGTAGTCGCCTTCCGGCATCTGGGGGGTCGACACGGTGGGGGTGCAACCCAGATGGGTGCACACCCCGATCAGCACCAGCCATTCCGGCTTGGTGGCGCGGTTTTCGTCGGTGGCCGGTGCGGTGGAGGGCAGGTTGGCATTCTCTGCCAGGGGGTCGGGCAGGCTGCTTACGTCCACAGCCTTGGACTCGGCGATCTCCTTGGGCGTGCGGCGGCGCACGAACAAAGGATGGCCGCGCCATTTGTAGACCACCTGCTGGCCCGGCTGGATGGTAGAGATGTCGACCTCGATCGAGGCCAGCGCCAGGGCCGCCGACGACGGATTCATCTGGTCGATGAAGGGCCAGGCGGCGGCGGCAACGCCTACGCCGGCCATGGCGCCCGACGCCACATAGAGAAAGTCGCGTCGCGTGCCCGCGTCACTGCTCGTTGCTGCCACTGGTTCACCCTTAGAATTCTTGGTCGGATTACCGGCCGATAACCGATAGGAAGGTCCGAACTATTGCCACAAACAAACGCGGAGGGGTAATGACGCGGTGACGCGCCGGCCCCGCTTTGCCTCGGTGCGCCAGTCCGTTTTCGCGCGGTAAAATAGAGAGTCGATTTTCGAGGGTCTTGCGGCACGATGACGCAGAAAATGCCTTTTCCGCCCGTATCTTGCGCCCAAACGCCGCCGTGCCATGCGCCTGGCCCTGTATGAGCCCGATATTCCCCAGAATGCAGGCGCCCTGATGCGGCTGGGCGCCTGCCTTGGCGTGGGAAT
>JBEHXB010000369.1:0-2857 GCA_048498895.1 Pseudomonadota bacterium | reverse complement strand
CCAGGCCCAGGGCGTTTCGTCCCAGCGATAGCTCTGGCGCGCGGTCACTTCCCTGGCCAGGTCCAGCCCTTCCAGCCCGCCGAAGCTCTTTACCTGCTCCAGCAGCGCGGCCCGGTCGGACACATCGCCGTTCACCACCACGCCATGCGGCATTCCCTTTTCGCGGATCAGCGATGTCAGCGCGCGGGTGTCGATGCCCGCCACGCCGGGGATGTTGTGCTTCTTCAGCCAGCGGTCCAGCGTTTCAAGGCTGCGATAATTCGACGGATGCTCGGCATCGGCGCGTACCACCACGCCGCGCACAACCGGGGTCAGGGTCTCGATGTCCTCGCCGTTGGCGCCGACGATGCCGATATGAGGGAATGTGAAGGCCACGATCTGCCCGGCATAGGAAGGGTCGGACAGGATTTCCTGATAACCGGTCATGGCGGTGTTGAAGCAGACCTCGCCCGCCATCGCGCCCGGCGCGCCAAAGCCGGCGCCTTCGAAGAAAGTGCCGTCGGCCAGCATCAGGCCGCCCTTGTTCAGGTTCCCGGGCGCAAACGTGCTGCCCGCGGCGGCGGGTTGGGCAGAAGATGGATTGATCATGGGGGGCCTCGAATTTCCGCGAAAATAGGGATGGGGGCCCGGCGCGTCAACACTCCAGATTTTCCCGGCGAATCCAATAAATTCAAGACGTTGGAATCGGGGCCGGTTTCCCGTTAAGTTCCGGCGGCCACAAGAAAGAGAATCCGATGTCCCTGCGCCAGCAACTGAACGACGCCATGAAGGAGGCGATGAAGGCCAAGGACGCCAAGCGCCTGGCCACCGTGCGCCTGGTGCTGGCGGCGCTGAAGGACAGGGACATCGCCGCGCGCAGCGAAACCAGCCGCGAGCTTCTGGGCGACGACGAGATCCTGGGCCTGATGGCCAAGATGATCAAGCAGCGCGAGGAATCGGCGGCTGCCTATGACGCCGGCAAGCGCCCCGAACTGGCGGACGGCGAACGCGAGGAAATCGCCATCATCCGCTCTTTCATGCCCAAACAGATGGACGAGGCCGAAGCCGACGCCGCCATCAGGGCGGTGATCGCCGAGGTGGGCGCCTCTTCGATCAAGGACATGGGCAAGGTGATGGCGGCGCTGAAGGAACGCTATGCCGGCCGGATGGATTTCTCCAAGGCCAGCGCCGCTACCAAGGCGGCGCTCGGCTAGGTGTTCTGAAAGTCCGCGTCGGGAATCATCCGCATCAAGGCTCTAGGCCGCCACGCCGCGCGCCCGTTCCATTGCCGCGCCCACCATGGCGGCGACGGTCTGCACCGCCGCGACTTCGCGCTCCGAGATGATCGGCTTGTCCTGCCAATAGGCGCCGATCGCGGCGACAGGGGTGGAAAGCCCCACCGGCGCCATCACCAGGCTCTTCACGAAAGTCTTGCGATAGACATCGTGGGGAATGCGCGGGTCGGCGAAGACGTCGGCGATCACCGCCGTCCGGCCGTGCATCATCGCCCAGCCCGAGATGCAACTCGTCATGGGAAACTTCTGGCCCTTCCACAGCGGTGAAATGGCGTCCTCATCGACATAGTGGCATTTGTCCTGCTCGCGCAGCACGAAGGTGACGCCGTCCGCCGATACCACGCCCCGCGCACAGGAACGCACGATCTCGATGATTTCTTCTTGCGAGCGGGCGCCGGCCAGCCGTTCACGGGCCACCTCCAGCAGCCGCCAGCGCGGGTCATCCTCTCGGTCAAAGGGCAGCTGGTACATGGCAATTCTTCTTTCCGGCCATCATTCTAGCGGGCCGTCCCTTTCGAAATCCCTGCCTGGCGGCTGAAATCATGCACAGGGGATGGCAGATTTTCGCAGGCAAATATCCCCAAACAGGGGGGATTTCCGCCTAAACTGCCGCCATGCGCCATGGCGAGGGATTGCTGGAGGAGATCAGGCGGCGGACGGACCTCGTCCAGTTGGTCAGCCGCCGCGTCAAGCTGGTCCGCAAGGGCCGGGTGATGTGGGGCTGCTGCCCCTTCCATGCCGAAAAGTCCCCCAGTTTCAAGGTCGAGAATGAGCGGCGTACCTACAAATGCTTCGGCTGCGGCAAGGGCGGCGACTGTTTCCGCTGGCTGACCGAGACCGAAGGCCTGTCTTTTCCCGAGGCGGTCGAAAAGCTGGCCGCCGAGGCCGGGGTGGAATTGCCGCGCTGGTCGCCCGAAGACGAGGCGCGCGAACAAAGGAAGAAATCCCTCTATGACATCGTGGAGCTGGCGGCGAAATTCTATGAGGCCCAGCTTCTGGCGCCGGAAGGCCGGGTGGCGCGCGATTACCTGAAGGGCCGGGGGCTGGATGGCGCCGCCGCCAAACAATTCCGCCTCGGTTATGCTCCCGCCGGCGGCCAGGCCCTGATCGCCCACCTGACCGGCCACAATGTCACCCAGGATGACATGATCGCCGCGGGTCTTGCCCGTCCGGCCGAGGACGGGCGTCCCATGCGGGACTTTTTCTTCAATCGGGTGCTGTTTACCATCACCGATGCGCGCGGGCGCGCGATCGCCTTTGGCGGGCGCGCGCTGGAAGCCGACGCCAAGCCCAAATACATCAACACCGGCGAGACGTCGCTCTTCTCAAAGGGGCACAATCTCTACAATTTCCCCACCGCGCGGGCTGCCGCGGTCAAGGCCGGCACCATCATCCTGGCGGAAGGCTATATGGACGTGATTGCGCTGGTGCGCGCCGGTTTTGCCCAGGCCGTGGCGCCGCTGGGCACCGCCCTGACCGAGGACCAGTTGAGCCTGCTGTGGCGCACCGCGCCCGAACCCATCCTGGCCTTCGACGGTGACACGGCGGGGCTGAAGGCCGCGCACCGCGCCGCCCATCTGGCC
>JBEHXB010000368.1:0-2875 GCA_048498895.1 Pseudomonadota bacterium | reverse complement strand
GGCCGGCTGTTCGTGCTCTTGCCCAACGCGCTGGCCGCCCGCATCGGCGCCGGCGCCCGTTACGGAAGCGGGCAATGACGAAGCGCGTCATCAGCGACGAAGAGCGGCGCGAGTTCGAACGGAACTTCGTGGAAAAGCGCCCCATACGCGCCACCCCGGCCAAGACGACAGCCCGGCGCAAAACGTCGGCGTCGGGCCCCAGCGGCATCAACGGCGGCACCCAGGAACGGTTGCGGCGCGGCCTTCTGGAACCGGAAGCGCGTATCGACCTGCACGGCATGACCGAGATGGTGGCGCATCGCGCGCTGCACGCCTTCCTGCATGGTGCGCAGGATCGCGGGCTTCGCCTGGTTCTGGTGGTCACCGGCAAAGGCAATCCGCGAAAAGAGGAAAGCGCCAGCTGGATGATGTCGCCGCACGGCGTCCTGAAGCAGATGGTGCCGCGCTGGCTGAACCAGCCCGAAGCGTCCGCGCTGATAGCCCATGTGCAGCCCGCCCATGTCCGTCATGGCGGTGACGGCGCGCTCTACATCTATCTCAGGAAGCAGCGGTGAAGCAGACGCGCCACATCATTTCCGTCTCCACGAACGGACCGGGCCTTTACGAGATTACCGATGCGCTTGTCCGCTTCCTGCGCGGCAGCGGCGTGCGTGACGGGCTTCTCACCTGTTTCATCCGCCACACCTCGGCCTCGCTTGTCATTCAGGAAAATGCCGATCCCGACGTGCAGAAGGACCTGCAGGATTTCTTCGCCCATCTGGCCACCAGCGGCCCGCCCTTCCGCCACACCGCCGAAGGACCGGACGACATGCCCTCGCATATCCGCGCCGCGCTGACCCAGACCAGCGTCGCCATCCCGGTCGCGGACGGCCGCGCCGCGCTGGGCACCTGGCAGGGTCTTTATGTGTTCGAGCACCGCGACGCCGCGCACCGGCGCGAAGTGATGCTGCATGTGATCGGGGAGTAATCACACTGTCATGGCCCACTTTACGTGGGCCATCCAGAGTCACGCATGCCGGCGCCTGTTTTCCGCCAAGCGGGCCATGACAAGTTGCGCGTTAAAGCAGCCCGTTCTTCTGCGCCAGTTTCTCCAGCGACACTTCCGGCCGCGCCCCGTAGTGCGAAATCACTTCCGCGGCCGCCATCACGCCCAGCCGGCCGCAAACGCCCAGCGGCATCTCTCGCGTCAGGCCATAGAGGAACCCGGCAGCGAACTGGTCGCCCGCGCCCGTGGTGTCCACCACCTCGGCAACCGGGGCGGCCGGAATTTCATGTATCTCGTCGCCCTTGACGATCACGCAGCCCTTGGCCGAGCGCGTCAGCGCGCAAATCCCGCCCCAGCGGCGGACATGGTCTACAACCTTGCTGAAATCCTGTTCCTCGAACAGCGCCTTGGCTTCCTCCTCGTTGGCGAAGACGATGTCGAGCTGATTGTGCATCAGGTCCAGGAATTCCTCGCGGAAGCGCCCCACGCAGAACGGGTCGGACAGGGTCAGCGCCACCTGGCCGCCCGCCTTTTTCGCCGCCCTCATCGCCTTGCGCGAGGCCTGCTTGGCGTTCTCCTCGTCCCACAGATAGCCTTCGACATAGATGACTTTCGCCGCGGCGATCTGCTCTTCATCCACATCATCGGGCACCAGTTCGCGGCAGGCGCCCAGATGGGTGTTCATGCTGCGCTGTCCGTCGGGCGTCACCGCGATCATCGACGAGGCCGTGGGCGCACCCATGACGCCCGGCCTGGTGGTGAAAGTCACCCCCAGCCCCTTCATCGAACGGGTGAAGACATCGCCCAGCCTGTCGTCATGCACCTTGCCCACATAGACGCCCAGGCTGCCCAGCGAAGCCAGGCCCGCCATGGTGTTGGCGCACGATCCGCCCGCCACCTCATGCATGAAACTCAGTGCCTGGCGCGCGTCGGCCAGCGCCTTGTGCAGTTCCATGGCGCGGTATTCATCGATCAGGGTCATCGCGCCCTTGGCGATGCGATGGGTCAGCAGGAACCGGTCGTCAACCGCGGCGATGACATCGACAATGGCGTTGCCCAGACCGGCAACATCGTAGCTTTGCGGCATGAATCCCTGACCGTTAGGTTGTAGGCTGGCCTTCCTACGAAAGGATGCCGATGCTGGCAAGCTTGGGCCGGGCGCTGCGAAACCTGGTGGACGGCGGGCTGTTCGGCACGCTGCTCAAGTCCGCCGGACTGACCCTGCTGCTGTTCGCGGCGCTGCTGGCCGCGGGGGAATGGGCGCTGTCGCTCCTGCCCGCCCTGGGCTCGCCTTATGTGAACCGCGCGCTGGAATGGCTGCTGCCGGTCCTGGCGGTGTTCGGCCTGTTCGTGCTGGGCGGTCCGGTGGCGGCATTGTTCGCCGGCCTGTTCCTGGACGGCATCGCCGCCCGCATCGAGGCGCGCGATTATCCCGCCGATCCTCCCGCGCGGGGTGTGCCCTTCTGGATGGGGCTGAAGGCAGGGCTGACGCTGATGGCCGCGGTGATCGGCGTCAACCTGGTGCTCCTGCCCTTCGATCTGGCGCTGCCGGGGCTGGCGCAACTGGTGATGCTGCTGGCCAATGGCTGGCTTCTGGGCCGCGAGTATTTCGAGCTGGTGGCGCTTCGCCATGTGGAGCGGCGCGAAGCGACGCTTCTTCGCCGCCGTTTCGGGCCGTCCATCATGCTGGCGGGCACGCTGCTGGCGCTGCTGAGCATGATTCCGCTTCTCAACCTGGTTGCGCCCTTGTTCGGCACGGCACTGATGGTGCATTTGTTCAGGCATCTCCGAACCAGGGCTCCCGCATGATCCGCCGCCTGCCTGTTCTTTGTTTGCTGCTGTTCACGGCGGCCTGTGCGTCCACCCGTTCGCCGCAGGCCCCGGCGGCGC
>JBEHXB010000367.1:0-2875 GCA_048498895.1 Pseudomonadota bacterium | reverse complement strand
AATTCTCCGCGCGTGCTGGTCGCGGAAGACGAGATCGTCGTCGCCATTTTCATCGAGGACATGCTTGCCGAGTTCGGCTACCGGCTGGCGGGCGTGGTCTCGCGGCTGGAGGAGGCAATGGCCCATCCCGCCAATTACGACCTGGCGGTGCTGGATGTGCACCTGAACGGCCAGCCGGTGTTCGAATTCGCCGATCAACTGGCGGCGAATGGCACGCCATTCGTTTTCGCCACCGGCTATGGCGAGCGCGGCATTCCCGAACGCCATCGCGGCCGGCCCGTGCTGCAGAAGCCCTACATGCCCGAGAGCCTCAGGCGGGCGCTGGACGAACTGGCCGCTTCCGTTATGGGCGCGTAAGAAACGCGATCATCGCCGCATAGGCGCTCCTGTCTTCCAGGAAGAACAGGTGCCCGCCTTCAAAAAACGCCAGCTCCGCGCCCGGAATGCGCCCGGCCAGCGCCTGCAGATTCTCGGGCCGCGCAATCGCATCGTAATGTCCGCCCATCACCAGTACCGGGCACGCGATCTGGGATAGCCGATCCCAGGTGTCGTGGCCGGCGCGGGCCTCGATCTGGCGCGCGGCGCCCTGGGCGTGGCCAGGCTCGCCGGCAAAGGGATCGGCGGCGGCATAGGCGAGCAGCATCCGGTATTGCGCCGGGTTGGCCGCCTTCCAGTCCGCGTCCCGCCGGCTGTCCGACAGCGACACCATCAGCTCGGCGCGTGCCTGGCGGCTCATGGGCGCCAGCTCGTGATAGGGAAAGGATGCGCCGCCCGCTCCGCCGCTGGAGGTGCAGCACAACACCGTCCGCCGCACCCGCCGGGGGTGACGAAGCATCAGTTCCTGCGCCACCATGCCGCCAAAGGACACACCCACCACCACGGCGTCGTCCCAGCCCAGATGTGTCATCAGGGCCGCGGCATCGTCGGCATAGTCCGCCATGGTCCAGGCAATGTCGGGCTTGGACGAGCGGCCCATTCCGCGCTGGTCGAACTCCAGAACCTTGAAATGCCGGTCCAAAGGCCCGGAAAAGCGGGTTTCCGGCCGTCTCAGGTCGCCCCCCGTGCCGCCGATGAACAGCAGGGGCGGACCGTTGCCCCGGCAGTCATACCAGATCTGGATGTTTCCAACGTCAGCGCAGGGCATGAAAATTGATGTATAATGAGATTGTGTGAGGTTGCGATCTGGAAACCCTGCAGCCTTTGCAGGGTACCCATGTGACCTGAAAGCCTCACAAATTGCTCTGATTTTATTGGACCGGAAACGCCTGTCTGATATTTTCTTGGCCAATACAGAGGGGCCCCTTGTGGGGTGGATGATGACCTTCGGGAAGCGCGCTGCGATTGTCGCCGCGGGCCTCGTTGCCGTGTATGCGGCCGGGGTGCCCGCGCGGGCAGATTCGCTCCCGCCGTCGCTGCGTTCATTCGGCGAATCCCGGGCGATCTCGGCCTACGAACTGTCGGCCGCGGGGGTTGCGGGCTTCACGCTTCAGCCGGAAGTGGCCACCAGTTTCGGCAACAGCGCCGCGCGCCTGGCCGCGTATGGCCTTCCGCCAAGCCTGAACCAACCTGCTTTTGCCACAAGCACCGCGCTGACCGGGAAACTGGCGCTGGATGCGGGCCATGGCGTGGATGTGGCCCGCCGTTTCACCAGCGCCGACGGCAATGCCTCGCCCTTCCTGTCGCCCGTCGATGCGCCGTTCCTGGGCCTGGCCAATGGGGGACGCTACGCCGGCGTGACCTTCCTGCCCAACACGGCGCTGCGCGTACGGCTCGGCGCCTCGCTGAACAGCGAGCGGCTCGACCAGTTCGCCTTCGACCCCTATTCCGCCGGAACGCCGATGCTGGGGCTGCTCTATGACCCCAGCCAGACCCAGTCGCTGCTGGCGGGCCTTTCCTGGGACATCTCCGGGGCCACCGGCATTGATGTGAATGCCATCGATGCCAGCCGTTCCGGCGTGCCGCTGGGCGTTGCCCAACCCGCCAGCATCGCGCCCAGGGCGGCGACCCGCGCGGTTTCCGTTTCGGCGCGGCTGGGCCTGGGCTCGGGATGGGTGACCACCGCATCGTTCAGCGAAGGGCTCAGCCAGCTCGACCTGCGCGGCAGCCCGACCAGCGAAGTGCGCGAGCAGTCCTATTCCTTCTCGATCACCAAGCACGGCCTGTTCGGCGACGACTCGCTGGGCCTGTCGCTCAGCCAGCCCGCGCCCAGCATGGCCGGCAGCTTCGCCAGCCTGCTTGGCGGCGGCGACCTGCCGCCGCTGGTGGTGGGCCGCGGCCAGACCCTGGCGGGCCGTCCTGAGACCGATTTCCAGCTGGGTTACGTCACCAACTTCCTGGATGGCGCCGTGGCATTGCAGACCAATGCCGGCTACCAGATGAATGTGCAGGGCAAGAACGGGGCCAGCTCCGTTTCATTGCTGTCGCGCGCCAAGATCAAGTTCTGAAACCGCGATATATCCTTGCGGCCATTCTGATGGTGCTCGCGGGCCTGGGGCTTGATGCCTTCTGGCTCGAGCCATCCTCGCTCAGGCTGACGCAATACGACCTTGCTGCGCCTGTCCCGGCGTGGCGGGGCCTTCGCATCGCGGTGATCGCCGACCTCCATGCCGGCAGCAATTACATCGACCGCAGGAAGATCGATGCGGTGGTCGCCATGACCAACGCCGCCCACCCCGATCTCATCCTGCTGGGGGGTGACTATGTATCGGGCGTCGATCACATCTGGGGTGGCCCGCATGTATCCATCAAGGCGATCGCCCTGCACCTGAAACCCCTTTCGGCGCCGATGGGCGTGCATGCGGTGCTGGGCAACCACGACAACGGGACCGATCCGACCCGCATCACAGCCATGCTGCGCGCCAATGGGATCGACGTA
>JBEHXB010000366.1:0-2881 GCA_048498895.1 Pseudomonadota bacterium | reverse complement strand
TCAGCGTCCGCGAACACCGTATCCACGAACGACAGAATGTCCGGCGCGGAGCGGCGCGACATCACCAGGGGCTGGTCGATGAAGGGATGGCCGGCCCCCGCCGCAACCTCGGCGAAGTGGCGGCGATTGACTTCGAACTGGGCCGGGTCGGCACCCTGGAAGGAGAAGATGGACTGTTTCTCGTCGCCCACCGCGAAGATGGTTCTGACGCCTTTGCCCGTGTCGCCCGAAAAGAAGTCCTCGGTCAGTTTGCGCACGATGTCCCACTGTTCGGGGCTGGTGTCCTGTGCCTCGTCGATCAGCACATGGTCGATGCCGCCGTCCAGTTTGTAGAGCACCCAGGCCGCCGCGCCCGACTTGTGCAGCAGATTGCGCGTCTCGATCACCAGGTCGTCATAGTCCAGCATGCCGAGCAGCCACTTGGCCGCGTGATAGCGGCGGCGCACGGCGTCGACGATGGTCAGGGCGGCCTCGGCCAGTTCGGCGGCGCGGGCGGTCTTGTGCTTTTCGGCGGCGGCGCAGTAACGGTCTTGCAGCGCGGTCAGCCATGCCAGCAGGTCGGGCCGCGCCTGCGCGGCCGCCTTGGTGGCCAGCTTGTCGCGGACATCTCCCTTGCTGTCGTGAAAAAGTCCGTGCAGCAGCAAAAAGCTCTCCGGCGCGACGCCGGATGCCGCAATCCGGTTCAGGATTGCCGCATATTTCGCATCCGTCGCCGTTCCGCCGGCCAGCCAGTCGCGCGCCGCGCGCAGCGTGTCTATCTCGCGCGCCAGTTCGCTGCAGAATCCGCCGACGATGGCATGGGTGGTCTCGCCGTCGCTCAGCCCATGTGCCCGGCGCAGGCTCGTCCCGATATCCTCCGTCCCCGCAAAGAAGCGTTCCAGCTTGCGCCGGTCGCCTCCCAGCGCCGCATCCAGGATGCCGGTCAGCCGGCCTTCGCCCGTCTCGCGCACGACCAGCGCGATGGCATCGCCCAGGAACCCGCCGCCGGTCCCGGCCTGCTCCAGCACCTGCTGGCGCGCCTGTGCGATCAGGGCCCGCGCGGACGCATCGTCCAGCACCTCGAAGCCCGGCGGCACGCCCGCCTCGATGGGAAAGCGCGACAGCACGATCTGGCAGAAGGCATGCAGGGTCAGGATCTTCAGTCCGCCCGGCGTTTCCAGCGCGCCCGCGAACAGCTGGCGCGCGCGCCGCAAGGGTGCATGGGCATCGCCGCCGATCGCCGCGATGCGCGCGCGCAAATCCTCGTCGGGCAACATCGCCCATTCGCCGAGCTGCTTGAACAGGCGCTCCTGCATTTCGGCCGCGGCGGCCTTGGTGAAAGTCAGGCACAGGATGCGCGACGGATCGGCGCCGTTCAGCAGCAGCCGCGTCACCCGGTTGGCCAGGGTATAGGTCTTGCCCGCGCCGGCATTGGCGGCGACCCAGGCCGAGATATCCGGATCGGAGGCGATGACCGAGGGTTCGCGGCTCATTCGCCATCCTCCCAGCCGGCCGCCGCCCATTCGCGCACGCGCGCAAGGTGGTCATAGTCGCCGGCAATGTCGGTGCGATAAGGGATGACGCGGGAAGGATAGGCGGTTGCGGCATCGTCGAAGCGGGCGACGCGGCCGGTGAGCCGCCGGTAGGCGTCCTCGGCCAGGGGCTCCACGTCGTTGAACAGCACGGGCCTGCTGGCGTGCTTTTCATCGGCCAGGCTGAGGTAGATCATCTCCACGGCCTGGCGTGCACCGATTTCCGCGAACGCTCCACGCGCCAGCATGGCCGCCTCCAGCGGCAGTTGCGGCGACAACAGGCGCTCCACCTGTTTTTTCGTCGGGACCTGTCCGCTCTTGTAGTCCAGGATCGCGGCGGCGCCTCCCGTCAGCACGTCGATGCGGTCGGCGCGGCCCGACAGGATGAATCGTCCCGCCGGACCGTCGATCTCCAGGGCGCCGCGGATTTCCAGCCAGGACTTTTCAATGCCGGCGCGCCGCTGGGCCTCGAAGGTGATGATGGCCGGCGTCGCGCCCTGGAAGCGCGGCCGCCACAGAGCCAGCGCGGCCTTCGGTATGCCCTGCTCGGCAAAAACCTCGTCGGCGATCGACATCAGGACTTCAGCGGCATCGCCGGGCGGTGCATCCGGGTAGCGGTTCACGAACAGTTCCATGACCCGATGCAGGGCATTGCCGCGCGCCAGCGGCCCGACCGGTTCGTCCAGCCGGTCCAGTGGCCGTAGCATCAGTACATGCTTCGCATAGATGGCATAGGGATCGCGCAGCCAGACCTCGATCTCGGTGATCGACAACCGGCGCGGCCGCGCCGGCACGGGCGGCCTTGGCGCGGGGCGGGGGATGCGCGGCTGCTGGGGCACTTCGCCGATGCGCGCGGCCAGGCGCGCATAATCGGTGACGGGCGGCGCGGAAATATGCAGGCCCCTGGTGAGTTGCTCCAGCCGCTGCAGCCAGCGCGAGGGGATGGTGGGGGCGCCATCGGCTTTCTGGCTGCGGCTCAGCAGGACGTGCGGCTGCGCGGCCAGGCCGGCAAAGTCGTGCGCCGCAAGGCCGATGCGCCGTTCGGGCTGTTCCAGCCCCAGCGCCCCGCGCATGGGCCGCGAGAACCAGGGATCGGCGGCGGCATGTTCCGGCCAGCCGCCTTCATTCAATCCACCCAGGATGGTCAGGTCGTAACGCTGCAGGCGTGCTTCAAGCGGTCCGAGGATCGCAAGACGCGGATGGCGGCCAAAGCCTTCGCGCACCGGCACGCCCATCGCCAGCCCCCGGAACAAGGGATAATAGGACGATGGTTCGATTTCCGGCAGGTCCGCCGCCGCCAGTTCCAGTTCGGCGCATAAATCGTGCGCCTTCTCTCCGTCCGCGCCGGCCCACAAAAGGCAATCCTCGCG
>JBEHXB010000365.1:0-2892 GCA_048498895.1 Pseudomonadota bacterium | reverse complement strand
GGCCCTTGTACCACGGCGTCTGGGCGCTTTTTTCCATCACATTGACGCCATAGCGCGCCGACAGGGGGATGGCGACCTGGCTGGCAAAGCCCAGCTTGCCGGCAAAATCGGTGAAATCGGCCACGATCCGGTCGAACACGCTTTGGCTGTAATCGACCAGGTCGATCTTGTTCACCGCCAGCACGATATGGCGGATGCCCAGGAGCGAGCAGATATACGCGTGGCGCCGCGTCTGGGTCAGCACACCCTTCCGCGCGTCGATCAGGATGACGGCCAGCTCGCTGTTCGAGGCGCCGGTCGCCATGTTGCGCGTATATTGTTCATGGCCTGGCGTGTCGGCGACTATGAATTTGCGCTTGTCGGTGGCGAAGAAGCGATAGGCCACATCGATGGTGATGCCCTGCTCGCGCTCGGCCTCCAGCCCGTCGACCAGAAGGGCGAAGTCGATATCCTCGCCGGTGGTGCCGAATTTCCGGCTGTCTTTTTCCAGCGAGGCCAGCGTGTCCTCGAACAGCAGCTTGGTGTCGTAGAGCAGCCGCCCGATCAGGGTGGACTTGCCGTCATCGACGCTGCCGCAGGTCAGGAAGCGCAGCAGGGATTTCCGTTCCTGCGCGGCGAGAAAGCTTTGTAGGTCGGTCGGGGCGTTCACTAGAAGTACCCCTCCTTCTTCTTCTTCTCCATCGAGGCCTTTTCGTCGCTGTCGATCAGCCGGCCCTGGCGCTCGGAGGTGCGGGCGGTAAACATCTCGGTGACAATGGCTTCCAGCGTGTCGGCGTCCGACTCGATGGCGCCCGTCAGCGGATAGCAGCCCAGGGTGCGGAAGCGCACCAGCCGCTCCTCGACCCGTTCGCCGGCCAGCAGCTTCATGCGGTCATCATCCTTCATGATCAGCGTGCCGCCGCGCTCCACCACCGGGCGCTTCTTGGCGAAATAGAGCGGCACGATGGGAATGTTCTCCGCCAGGATGTATTGCCAGATGTCCAGCTCGGTCCAGTTGGAGAGCGGGAAGACGCGGATCGACTCGCCCTTGTTGATGCGGGTGTTGTAGACGCGCCAAAGCTCGGGCCGCTGGTTCTTGGGATCCCAGGCATGGCTGGCGGTGCGGAAGGAGAAGATGCGCTCCTTCGCGCGGCTCTTCTCCTCGTCGCGGCGCGCGCCGCCAAAGGCTGCGTCGAAGCCGTATTTGTCCAGTGCCTGTTTCAGGCTCTCGGTCTTCATCACCTGGGTGTGCAGGGACGAACCGGAATCGAACGGGTTGATGCCGCGCTTCACGCCGTCCTGGTTGATGTGGACAATCAGGTCCAGGCCCAGGCGCCTGGCCGTGGCGTCGCGGAATTCGATCATCTCCCGGAATTTCCAGGTGGTGTCCACGTGCATCAGCGGGAATGGCGGCCGGGAGGGGTAAAAGGCCTTCATCGCCAGGTGCAGCATCACCGACGAGTCCTTGCCGATCGAATAGAGCATCACCGGGTTGGCGAATTCGGCCGCCACTTCCCGCATGATGTGGATGCTCTCGGCCTCAAGGCGGCGCAGATGAGAAATTACAGTCTTATCGGTGGACAAATTCAGCTATCCCAAACTCTGGCTGTGAAATATGGGGAAAGCCGGCCCGATGCAAGCGTCCCTTGGTCCCATCCGCTTGCGCCGGCGCTATGCTGTGGCCCCCGGCGTCCGGGGGAAGCCCGAAAATCGGAAGGGGGGAACTCCCATCCCCAGCCACCGGCCCCCACGACACACGATATGCTCGACTTCTTTCTGTCACACCAATAGCTTGCCGGAAGTTGGGCGCCGGGGGCGCAGTCATAGCATTGGGGGCAACGAATGGCCGACGTCGAAAGTGCGGTCCTGGATATTATCGCCGAAAAGGCCAAGGCCGATCGCAGCAGCGTGACGCCACGGACAGAGCTGTCCACCCTGACGCTGGATTCGCTGGATATCGTGGAGATCGTCTTCCAGATCGAGGAGCGCTTCGACATCTCCATCCCGTATAATGCCAACGAAGGCACGGACGCCGCGGGCGCCGGCTTCAAGACGGTGGGCGATGTAATCGCCATGGTCAGCCAGCACCTCGCGCAGGGTCAGCAGCCGGCGTGAGATTTTTTTCCGTTCCCGCCAGCCCGCGCCACAAGGCCGAGTCCAGATGAACAGTGTGGTCGTCACCGGCATGGGGTGCATTTCGGCCATCGGGCGCAACACCGCCGAAATGGCGGTGGCGCTGAAAGACGGCCGGTCGGCCATCGGGCCCCTGACGGTCACGCCTACCGACCGGCTGACCGTCAAGATCGGCGCGGAGGTGGCGGACTTCGATCCGGCGCAGCATTTCGATGAAAAGCGGCTACTGCTGCTTGACCGCTTCAGTCAGTTCGCCCTGGTGGCGGCGCGCGAAGCGGTGGCGGCCAGCGGACTCGAATTCCGGGGACCGGTGGGCGAACGCGCCGCCGCCATCCTGGGATCGGGTGTCGGCGGCATGACCACGCTCGATGAGAGCTTCCAGCGCCTTTATCTGGAGAACGCCAAGCGCTTCCAGCCCTTCATCATACCCAAGCTGATGATGAGCGCCGCGGTCAGCCACATCACCATGGAGCATGGGATGCGCGGGCCTGCCTTCACGACCGCCAGCGCCTGCGCCTCGGCCAACCACGCCATCGGCACCGCCTTCCAGATGGTGCGATCGGGCATGGTCGATGTCGCGCTGACCGGCGGCGCCGAAGCGGTGTTCACGCCCGGCACCCTGAAGGCGTGGGAAGCCATGCGCATCCTGGCACCCGATACCTGCCGGCCGTTTGCCAAAGGCCGCAAGGGACTGGTGCTGGGCGAAGGCGCGGCGATCCTGATCCTGGAAAACCGAAAGCACGCCGAAGCGCGGGGCGCCCCCATCCTGGGCGAGATCAT
>JBEHXB010000364.1:0-2897 GCA_048498895.1 Pseudomonadota bacterium | reverse complement strand
CCGATGAAGGACAGATAGAGCTTTCTCCAGCCGCCGATTCCCTTGGATTTGAAGCTCGTGTCCAGATAGGAGCCGGCATCATACAGGGCGGCTTCAGACATAGGTTTCTCCTTCTCGGACGACATTGAACGTCGCGGGCGTGGGGGAAGCGGGAGCTAAAGACCGGTCATAACGAATCGTCGCGAACAGCCCCGTGGCGATGACAACAAGGTGGTAGACGATACTAAGGCCGCAAAAGGCAGCCACCGCGACCAGCGCGCTAGCGTGATGGGCAGCGAGCAGCGGGATGACGAAGACACGAGCCGCAAACAGCGCATCTACCATCAGGCTGAGCTTCTGGACCCGCAGCACCGTCGTAAGCGTCGCCAGGGGCAGCGATACCAGGCGTACCGCTGCCCAGAAGCCCAAAACGAAGGCGTAGTCGGCCGCGGGTTCCCACCGGGCGCCAAACAGCACGCGAAACAGGGGATGGGCTGTCAGCGCCAGAACAACAACGCCCGCTACTACCGGCGTACCAACTGCGAGGGTATACAGAAGCGCCGCCCGCGTCAGGCGTTTGCGCTGCTGAACCCTTAGGGCAAACTGGCGCAATGGAACCCGGCCGAGCGCATCGCCCAATAGCATGCCCGGCCGTTCCACCAATCGCTGGGCAAAGAAATAGAACCCCGCCACCGTGGGACCATAGGCGCCCAGTAGAAGTGCCGCAGGCAGCATGGTGGCGCCGCGCACCAAAAGTTGACGTGGTACCTGAAGCAGGAAGTCACGATAAGTTCGGCTTACTGCCACCATTGCGTTGATCCGCGTCCCGCCGAGATCGCGCAACCGGAACCCCTCCGGCTGCCCACGCATCAGCCATAACTCGCTGGCCCACAGCCCCAGCACCCGGCCAAGGAGGAGGCCCTCGCCGGCCATGCCGGCCAGCGCCAGGACGATCTGGCAAACAGCCGGTGCCAGACTCTGCGTGAACTTGCACACCGATACCGCACCATATTGTCCCGCCCGCGAATGGCTGCAGGAGAGGATGTTAAGATGCGCGGTAAGTGCCGTCGCGGCGAGGCAGTACAAGTAGAAATCGGCCGGCAACGTCCGCCCCAGAATTCGCGGAAAGAAATGCTGCACCACTACCAACAGGCCAACCACCATCGCTGGCGTTACAAGGCTCAATACCAGTGAAAGGCGGAACAGATGGACGGCCGCGCGCCGACTGCGCGGCAAAACAACGGCCATCTCATAACAGAGACCGCCTATCGACCCGCCGATGGTGCTGATGGTCAACAGCAGCGAGAAGACCCCAAACGCCGCCGGAGAAAACAGCCGCGACAGCCAAGGCGCGGTTGCCAGAAGAACAACCTGAGCGGCGATACTGCCGAACGTCAGTATGCCAGCGTGGCGCGCCTCGGGTCGGCGCGTCAATCGCAAAAATGATCCGGTGACCGATGCGATTGTCATCCATTCACCGCATGGGGCCTGCCTGTTCGACGGCATAGGCCTTCTTTTCCTTTCCCGCCTGCAGCACTTTCGGCCGCACAATTGCTTCCTCGAATCCGTCGATCATTCGAGACAGGCCAAAGCGGCGCGACACCAAGTGCTTGGCCTGCGCACCCAATTGGGCCCCGAAATCCGGTTCATCTCTCAGGCGCAAAAACGCGCTTCGCCAGCCATCAAAATCATCCAGCGCAATCAAAAGTGCGGCCGGCTCTCCATTCTCACCACACAAAGTTTCGCGCTGCATTGTGATATCGCTGCTGATTATGGGCAGGCCTTCGTGCATGGCCTCCAGTGTCGAATTGCTTTGGCCTTCGAACAGAGAAGTCTGAACGAACCCGTCAGCTGCTCGGAGAAGGTCCATCACGCGCCTGTGCGGAAGTGCGCCCAGGAAATGAATCCGGTCCTCGGCCTTCATATCCTGCGCGAGCGTCTTCGCGGCTTGGCGCAAGGGTCCATCGCCGGCAATGGCCAGACGAACATTGGGCGCCGTGGCCGCAACCCGCACCATCAGATCGTAGTTTTTTTGCGGCACAAAGCGACCGCTGGCGACGAACAGGGGCATGCCACGAGGAATTCCGAAGCTGGCACGAGCTGCAGGCTTATCAAGCGCGGAGGGCTCCCATTCAATGCCGTTATTGACCACACTGAGGCGAGCGCGGTAGGCAGCCGGATGGGCAGCAAAGGATTCCCGGACCGCCTGGGAGACGCAGATAATTTCAGTGTATATGCCCTGTGTACCCAGGAAGCGGTCCAGGACTTGCATCGCCGGATTGAATGTGGGGCCGGGAGAGCGCTGCGAGGCAATCCGGACACCAATCCCCGCCGTAAACGCCGCAACATTGCCCAGCGCACTGGCCAACGGCAAAAAGCCGATTACGGCGTCGGGGCGGCGCACGCGCAGCATGTGACGCAACCGAGAAAACAGCAACGGAATATCCATGGCGGTCAACCGAGCCTTGGGCAGGATCACCCGCACGCCCGGCTGACCGCGATAGCAATCGCTCTTTTCGTAGAGAAACCAGGTCTCGGTGTCGTGGCCGCGGGCACGCAACTGCCGCATCAGGCGCATGATCGCCTCTTGCGCGCCGGCAGAGTTCATGAACGATACCATCCCGATGATCTTTTTCGTCATCGCATACCTCAAATCCAATGAGCTTCTTTCGCAATATCCACGGGCGGGCTCTCCAGTCCCGGCACATTTTTCTTGCCTCCCGCAATCGCGCATTCGTGCAGCGTGGCAAGGCCGCCCGGAAGTTTGTGCAGTGAATAGTTGTCGTCCAGACCGCCATCGTAGAAATCCAGAATTGCATTGGCATAATCATCGAGCCGTTCGTTCAGCGCCGTACTGCGTACGTCACCTTCGCTAATTGAGGTTCGGGCGATCTGCACAACGTCGAAATCCAGACAAT
>JBEHXB010000363.1:0-2900 GCA_048498895.1 Pseudomonadota bacterium | reverse complement strand
TCACGATCTGCTCACAGGCCACAACATCTGGTATGGGGAAGAATCCGGGGACTCAATTCATAACGCACTGATTCAACAAGACTCTTGACGGGCGATTCGGCCCGAATCACTGTGATTCCGCTATGTACATTTTGGGCGGGGCTCATGCGTTTGGAATTGAACCGGATCATTCAGGGCGACTGCGTGGAAGCCATGCAGGCCCTGCCCGAAGGCAGTTGCGATCTGGTTTTCGCCGATCCGCCCTACAACATGCAGCTTCGCGGCGCCCTTCACCGGCCTGATCAGTCCAAGGTCGACGCGGTGGACGATGCCTGGGACCAGTTCGCTAGCTTTGAAGACTATGACCGCTTCACGCGCCAATGGCTGACCGAGGCGCGGCGCTGTCTGAAGGACACCGGCACGCTGTGGGTGATCGGTTCCTATCACAATATCTTCCGCGTCGGCGCCATCCTGCAGGACTTAGGCTATTGGATCCTGAACGACGTGGTGTGGCGCAAAACCAATCCCATGCCCAATTTCAAGGGCCGCCGCTTCACCAATGCGCATGAGACCCTGATCTGGGCGGCCAAGCACCCTCGTCAGCAATACACCTTCAATTACGAGGCGATGAAGGCGCTGAACGACGAGTTGCAGATGCGTTCGGACTGGACGCTGCCGATCTGCTCGGGCAATGAGCGCATAAGGGATTCGGACGGCCAGAAGGCGCATTCAACCCAGAAGCCGGAATCGTTGTTGCATCGGGTAGTAGTGGCCTCAACCAAGCCGGGCGATATCATCCTGGATCCCTTCTTTGGCTCGGGCACCACCGGTGCGGTCGCCAAGCGTCTGGGCCGCCATTTCATCGGCATCGAGCGCGAGAAGAGCTATGTCGAGGTCGCCAAGAAGCGCATCGCGGCGGTCGAGCCCGCCGAGGACGATGCGATCAAGGTCACCGGCTCCAAGCGGGCCGAACCACGCATCCCTTTTGGCTGGGTGGTCGAGCGTGGCCTGCTGGCCCCCGGTACGGTGCTGCATGGCAGTCGCAAGCATCACCGCGCCAAGGTCCGCGCCGACGGCACGCTGGTGACATCGGACGCAACCGGCTCCATCCACCGGGTGGGCGCACATGTGCAGGGACTGGATGCCTGCAATGGCTGGACCTTCTGGCAGTTCGAGCTGCCCGGCGGCGGTTATGCGCCCATCGACACACTGCGTCAGCGTTTGCGCGCCGAACTGGCCACCGAACTGGCCTGAGGCACGGTATCTCTCGATCGTCGCGGCTTCGCCACGAACAGGGGCCCGCCCTCGTTCAGCCCGCGCTCAACGATTTTGCGCATCACGGTCGGCAACGCAACATCGGCCAGCGCATCGCGTTGAATCCACCGGCCTTCGACCCTGGGACGCTTTGTGACTCGGGCGGCATAGACATCGATCTCCAGCTCGAAATGGGTAAAACCGTGGCTGACAATGCCCGCGCGCTTCTGCCAATCGGCCTCGAACGGCGCCTGTCTAAGCGCAATCGCGAATGAAGGGAAATTCGCTGTCCAGTCGCCCAGTGGCGGCTGCAGCATCGATGCCAACAGCCCTTTGTCCGGCCGCTTGACCAGTAGCACCGCACCTTGGCGGTCGGTCGCGACAAAGGCCGCACCGCGCTTCAGAGGCCGCGCGATCTTGGGCGCCTTGACCGGCAACCGCTCCTGAATACCACCGGCATGCGCTCGGCAATCTTCCGTCCATGGACAATTTGGACAGGCCGGCCTTTTGGGTGTGCATATGGCACTGCCCAGGTCCATCAGCGCCTGCACAAAGTCCCCGGCCCGATCAGGAACCAGTGCTTGGCACAGCGCATGCAATTCCGTCTTTGCCTTGGGCATGGGCGTTTCGACGGCATAGAGTCGCGCGATCACCCGTTCGGCATTGGCGTCCATCGCGGCCTGCTTCTCGTCATAAGCGATGGCCGCGATGGCACCAGACGTATAGGCCCCCACGCCCGGGAGTTGCCGCAATCCTTCGGCCGTGCCCGGAAAGCGGCCAGCCATCTGGTCTGCCACCACCTTGGCGGCCGCGTGCAGATTGCGAGCGCGGGCGTAATAGCCCAGTCCCGCCCATGCGGCCAGGACATCGTCTTGCTTTGCCGCCGCCAGCGCTGCGACGCTCGGCCAGCGCTTAAGGAATTTGCGATAATAGCCCGCCACTGACTGGACAGTGGTCTGCTGCAGCATAATTTCCGACAACCAGACACGATAGGGCTCTGCGCGCGTGCCCGCCGGTGCGCGCCAAGGCAGAACCCGTCGATGGAGGTCGTACCAGGCCAGCAGGCGCGCGCTCAAAGAGGACTGTTTTGGATTGGTTGCACGCGGCATACTATGAGCATGGCCCGGACACCCGCCGACGCACAAAGCCAATCTGACGCCCATGCACAGGAGGCGCCCGCGCGCCATCGCCGCGCGGTACCCGTCGCGACCGACGCCAGTGCTGTCGGCGCCGCCGCCTTCGCGCGAGCTGGCTTCAGCGATGCCTCGCTGATCCTGCGCTGGCGCGACATTGCCGGTCCCGAAGTGGCCCGCCTGGCTCAGCCGGTGAAGCTGGCCAACGGTCCTTCAGGCGGCACCCTGACCTTGCGCGCGGTGCCTGGCGCCGCCCTGTTTCTCAGCCATGAGAAGCGCGCGTTGTGCGAGCGCATCAATGCTTTTCTGGGCCGGCCAGCCGTGAGCCAGATCCGCTTCAGCCAAGGCGCCCCAATGGGGCTGCCGGCCCCACGTCCGCGCCAGAAGCCGCCCGGCCCCCTGTGGCCGTCCGATCCCAGTTGCCGCTACCAGGGGCCGGAGGGACTGGCACGCGCACTTCAGGCGCTGGCGCGGCGCCGCAGTCCCTGACGCTTCCGTTTGCATTCGCACAAGACTCTGCGACAATCCCAAAAA
>JBEHXB010000362.1:0-2902 GCA_048498895.1 Pseudomonadota bacterium | reverse complement strand
AATGCGGCGGGCGTGCCGGTCACCACCGTCAATGTCGACAGGCTGGACATCAAGGTGATCCGGGTCGGCGACCGCCTGCTGTCGCAGATCGAATCGGGCACCGTCGACCAGACACAGCTTTACGGCTGGGATGAAAAGCAGCTCGAAAACGCGCAAGGGCAGGTGGTGTGGCGCGGAACCATGGACGTCGGCAACGTCAGGAATGACAGCGTCGTTACCCTGGTGCCCATCCACGACATCCTGAAGGGCAGGAAGCCCGGCGCTTATGTGCTGGTGGCGACGGACGCAGCGAAAAAAGTCAGCGACGACGACTATGGCACCCAGATGGCGACGCAGTGGGTGGTCGATTCCGACATTTCGCTGACCAGTTTCACGGCCGACCGCGCCGCCGGGGGCGTTGGCCTGGCCGTCTTCGCCCGTTCCTACAGCCGCGCCGAGCCGCTGGCGGGCGTGCGCATGACCCTGGTGGCGCGCAACAACAACCAGCTCGCCAGCGTGGTCACCGACGGCAATGGCCGCGCGAATTTCGACGCCGGACTGATGCGCGCCACCGGCGGCGACCAGCCCGTGATGCTCATGGCCTATGGCGAGAATGGGGACTTCAGCTTCCTGGACCTGCGCCGTTCGGCCTTCGACCTGACCGATCGCGGTGTTGGCGGCCATCCCGCGCCAGGGCCTGTCGATGCCTGGCTCTATACCGAGCGCGGCGTCTACCGCCCCGGCGAGACGGTGCAGGCCGTCGCCATGCTGCGCGACCGGGTGGGGGCGGCCCTCAACGCGCCGCTGACACTGGTGGCCCAGCGCCCCGACGGCATCGAGGTGGGCCGCATCACCGTCGGCGGCGACAGGTTGCTGGCGGGCAGCGCGGCGTGGAGTCTGGCCCTCTCGCCCAGCGCGCCGCACGGGCGCTGGCAGATCAGCGCCTATATAGACCCCAAGGCCGAACCGATCGGCCGTGTGCAGTTCGATGTTGCCGACTTCGTGCCCCAGCGGCTGAAGGTGACGCTGACGGCACAGGAGAAGGCCATCGCGCCGGGCGACGCCTTCCATGTTCGCGCCGAGGCGCGCTTTCTTTATGGGGCGCCGGCGTCCGGCCTGTCGGGTGACGGCGAGGCCACCATCGCCGCCGATCCCAACCCCTGGCCCCAATATCGCGGCTGGCAGTTCGGCCGCATGGACGACAGCTTCTCCGAGACCAAGGTGGACCTGAGCGTACCCGACACCGACGCGGCGGGCGTCACCACCGTCACCGGCAACACCGGCGCGCTGGCCGAGACGACCTTGCCGCTGAAGGCCACGGTGCGCATCTCGATCCACGAGCCGGGCGGGCGCACCACCGACCGCAGCACCGACATCGCCATCCGCACCCACGACGTCTCCATCGGCATCCGCCCGGATTTCGACGGCGGCTCGGTGCCGGAAAATGCCCGCGCGGGCTTTCAGGCCATCGCACTGGACAGGACGGGAAAGCGCGTCGCGCTCAACGGGCTGACGGTGAGCTGGGTGCGCGAAGACACCACCTATCAATGGTTTCAGACCAATGGCGAATGGCGCTACCAGTCCGTCACCCGCGACCGGCTGATCACATCCACGACCATGTCCATCGGCCAAGGCGCGCCGCTCAGGCTGGCCCAGGCAATGGCCTGGGGCACCTATCGGCTGACCATCACCGATCCGAAGTCGGGTGCGGCTTCCAGCTATCGTTTCTATTCCGGCTGGGCGGCGTCCAGCGCCGGCGACCGGCCCGACCGCATTCCGGTGGCGGCCGACAAACCATCCTATGCGCCCGGCCAGGTGGCGCATGTGCGCATCAAGCCTGATGGCAACGGCAAGGCGCTGGTGGTGATCGCCAGCGACAAGGTGTTTTCCTCCCGCCTGATCGACGCGCCCGCGGCCGGCGCCACGGTGGACATTCCGGTTTCCGCCGATTGGGGCGCGGGCGCCTATGTGCTGGTGACCGCCTATCGCCCGCTGTCCCAGGTGACGGGCCGCGAGCCGGTGCGTTCCATCGGCGTGGCGTGGATCGGGGTCGACAATGGCCCGCGCACGCTCGCCATCAAGCTGGGCGTTCCCGACAAGGTGCGGCCGCGCCAGAAGATCACCGTGCCGGTGCAGCTTTCGGGCCTGGCCAGCGAGACGGCTTACGTCACCCTGGCGGCGGTGGACGAGGGCATATTGCAGCTCACCGATTTTGCCTCACCCGATCCGGTCGACCACTATTTCGGCAAGCGGCGGCTGGGCGTGCTGATGCGCGACGATTACGGCCGCCTGATCCGCGGCGAAAAGGGCGCCGTGGGAAGCCTGCGCGAAGGCGGTGACAGTTTCGGCGGCCGTTCCCTGGCGGTGGTGCCGCAAAGGACGGTGGCGCTGTTTTCCGGCATCGTAAAGGTGAGCGCGAACGGCACCGCCAACATCCCGCTCGACATTCCCGACTTCAATGGTTCGCTCAGGCTGATGGCGGTGGCCTGGAGCGCGGACAAGCTGGGCCACGCCGACAGGATGCTGGTGGTGCGCGATCCGGTGGTCGCCGACCTGGTGCTGCCGCGCTTCCTCAGTCCCGGCGACCAGATCCAGGCGGCCCTCAATCTCGACAATGTCGAAGGCGCGGCGGGCGCCTATGCCGCCACCATCACCACGCGGGGGCCGGTCTCGATGCCGGGGGGGGCGAAGACCGTGGTGCGCCAGACCCTGGCGCGGCAGCAGCGCACCCTGGTGCCGGTGACCTTGACCGGCGCCGGCATCGGCATCGCCGGCATCACCCTGGATGTGACGGGCCCGAACGGTTTTCATGTCACCCATGGCTGGCCGATCCAGGTGCGGCCAGCCCAGCTTGACGTGTCGCGCGAAGAGGAAGTGCCGCTGGCCGCGGGCGCCAGCTTTGCCGCCAACCGCTCGCTGATCG
>JBEHXB010000361.1:0-2931 GCA_048498895.1 Pseudomonadota bacterium | reverse complement strand
CTTCGCCGCCTATCCGCGCAGTCTGGAATCGGACATGGCCAAGCTGGCCGGCAAGACCGACATCGTCTTCGCGCCGAACGCCGCGGAAATGTATCGCCCGGGTTTTGCGACGACGGTCACCGTCGGCGGGCCGGCGCTGGGGCTGGAAAGCGATTTCCGTCCGCATTTTTTCGCGGGGGTCGCCACGGTCGTCGCCAAGCTGCTGCTGGCGGCCAGGCCCGACCTCGCCGTGTTCGGCGAAAAGGACTACCAGCAGCTTCTGGTGGTGAAACAGATGGCCGCCGACCTGGACCTGCCGGTCCGCATCATGGGCGCGCCAACGCTGCGCGAGGTGGACGGCCTGGCCATGTCCTCGCGCAACAGCTACCTCGGCGCCGAACAGCGCCGGGTGGCGGCGAAGCTCAACCTCATCCTGAAGGATGTTGTCGCATGGGCGCGGAGCGGCGATCTGCGCGCGGCGGAACAGCGGGGCGCCAAGGCGCTGCTGGATGCGGGTTTCGACAGCGTGGATTATGTTGCCATCCGCGATGCCGAAACGCTCGCCGTGATCGAGAGGTTGGACCGTCCGGCGCGGGTGCTGGCCGCCGCGCGCCTGGGCGGCATCCGGCTGATCGACAACATGCCTATCGCCTGACGGCGTAGAGCGTCACATCGCCCGCCCCTGCCAGTCGAACCAGCCAGCCGGGTGTCTGACCGCTGGCGAGCCGTGCCACCAGTCCTTCCGTTCCAGCGGCATGGGCGCGATAGAATTCCCAGTCCGGCGCGGCCGTGCATGTCATCACGAAATCGATGCCGCGGCGGGCCAGGACAGCACGCGGGTCGCTGCCGGCGAACAGCGCATATGTGTCCAGAATTCCGGCGGCATCGCGATGATAGGGACCGGCGAGCACGCCATCACCCGTGCGCGCCAGGATCGCAGGGCCCTGGTCGACGAAGGCGGCGACGCGGCCGGAAGGCCGGCGTTCCAGAAGGGCGATTGCGGAGGCCGAGGCGCAATTCCGCTGGCGGCGGAAAGCGTCCACGCGGCGCTGAAGGTGCGCCGGCCCTTCCATCGCCGCCCCGGCAAGGACAAAGGCGCAGTCGCTGCAGACCAGAACCGCCGCCGCCAGCAGCGGCAGGCGGCGGCCTGACATCAGGTTCGCCAGCGCGGCGGCCAGGCCCGGCAGGGCAAAGACGATCGCGAACGGCACGGCGCGCACCTGAACCGTGGCAACCGCCAGTGCCGTCAGCGCGAAGACCTGCACCAGCGACCTGGCGCGCGAGGCGGGGGCCTTGAACGTCAGCAGCAGCGCGAACAGGCCATAGCCATAGCCGGCGACGGCTTCGCTGGGCGCCAGGCGGGCGAATTGCCAGATCGGCCGCGCCTCGTTGATGCGCGACAGGAAGATCGGACCCAGATGGGGATCCATGCCGGCATAAGGCCCGGCCAGGCACGCCGGATTGACCAGCATCGCCACGCCGGCCAGCACCATCGCCAGCGGCAGCAGGCCGATCATGCGACGGCGCGCGGCTGCCGGGCGCGAAAGCAACGCCAACCCTGCTCCTGCCGTCGCCAGCAGCACCGCATGGAACAGCGAATAGGCATCGCAAACCGGCGCAGCGCGCCAGCCGGCGATCCCGAACAGGATCGCCAGTGCCGCCAACGCCAGGGTGATGCCGAATTCGAAGGCCAGGTTTGGCGCGTCGCGCAGCCAAAGGGCCGCCAGCAGCACGGCAGCCAGCGCATAGGGCAGGCTCTCCAACGCCACGCCCAGGGCCAGCGCCACGGCGATGGCGGCAAGGCGCGGCCGCTGCTCGGCCAGTCCCAGCAGCGCCGCGGACGTCAACACCAGTTCCAGGCCGTGATGGTCGATGATGCCCGGCGAGAAGATGGAAAACAGCGCCGCGCACAGAAGCAACAGGGGCGCCGCGGCGAGCATGGCGATACGCCCGCCCATCACCAGCGCCAGGCGAGCGGTGATAAATGCCAGCGCCGCGAAAAGAAGCAGCGGCCAGGCCGTCATGGCGAAGCTTTCCGAACCGGTCAGCCGGATCAGCAACGCCAGGGGTGCATCCACCAGCCGCGACCAGTGCATGACGAGTCCGTCAGGCACGTTCATGCGCCTTTGCGTCATGTCGAACCATCCCTGGCCGGCCAGCAGGTCGCGCACCTCGGCCAGGCGCATGGCGCTGTCGGTATCGAGCAGGCCATCGCCCTGCCCCAGCCATAGCGACGCCAACGCAAAGACGCCGCCGCCCGCCAACGCAACCGTGGCGGGCGTCGCTATGCGCGAAAAAGGAAAGGCGCGCGACATGCGCCAGCCTAGACCGGTCGGCTTTACAGCAATCCTAACGCCGCCAGTTCGCGCCGCAGGCTTTCGGGCAGGCCCGTGGCGCCCTTGGTGCGGGCCAGGTCGGGCGGCGCATCGGCCGGCTCCAGATAACGCCAGCCCTGGAAAGGCCGCCGGGGCCGCGGACTGACCGGGATCAGCGCCTTGTCATAGACAAGGCCGCAATGAGGCACGCCGTTCTTTTTGGCCTCGCGGATATCCAGCAGCGGTTGCCGCGCCGCAATACACCCCTTGATGACCCAATAGATGGACCCGCCGTCCAGCAGTTCCGCGGTACGCTTGGGTTTCATGCGCGTAATGTGAATCAATTCCGATGGTTTTCCCTTGGCGCGATTTTGTTTCAGGCGCAAACTTTGCCAGTCGGCAAGTTCGGCGATGCTGTCGCACCCGACGCACAGCTTGATCAAGTGGAGTGCCATAGGGAGCGCAATATCCGGCCGAAGCCGGAAATACAATCGGAAGAACGGCGGCGATGGACGAAGTCCACTGGAGCGCTGCCTGGTCCAAGGGGGAGGAAAATGAACGTCAGTCGTAAGATCTGCATGGCATTGATTTTCACCATGGTTGGCGGTTTCACGCTGCCGGCCTTTGCCCAGAACCG
>JBEHXB010000360.1:0-2933 GCA_048498895.1 Pseudomonadota bacterium | reverse complement strand
GCCACCGTCACGCTGCTGGGCAGCACCATCAATCATCAGGTCTCGGGCGCGCTGCCGGAGCGGGCTCCCAGCTTCTTCTTCGTCGACATCCAGCCGGGCGAGGCCGGGGCCTTCGATCGCGTGATCCACGGCTTTTCGGGCACCAGCGCCTACCAGCGCACGCCGATGATCCGTGGACGGATCACCGCCCTGAACGGCGTGCCCGCGGCAAAGGCCAAGGTCGCATCCGACGCGCAATGGGCCCTGAACGGCGACCGCGGCATCACTTATGCCACGACGCCGCCGCCGGGCACGGTAATCACGCAAGGCAAGTGGTGGGCGCCCGATTATCGCGGCCCGACCCTGATTTCCCTGGACGACGCCATTGCCGAGGGCACCGGCCTGAAGATCGGCGACACCATGACCCTCAATGTGCTGGGACGGGAGTTCAAGGGCACCATCGCCAGCCTGCGCCGGGTGGATTTCACCAACGGCGGGCAGAATTTCGTGCTGGTGCTGTCGCCGGGCCTGATCGACAAGGCGCCGCACGCCTTCCTGGCGACCGTGCGCGTGACGGACGAGCAGGAAAACGCGCTCTACATGGCGGTGACCGACCGCTTCCCCAACATCTCCACCATCCGCGTCAAGGACGCCATCGCCCAGGTGCAGGGGCTGCTGTCCTCGCTGGCGCAAGGGGTGAGCGCCGCCAGCCTGGTAACCATCCTGGCGGGGCTACTGGTGCTGGCGGGCGCCATCGCCGCCGGAACCCGGGCACGCATCTACGATTCCACCATCCTGAAGGTCCTGGGCGCGACCCGGGCGCGAATCGCGCTGGTTTACCTGATCGAATACGGCGTGCTGGGCACGGCGACGGGAAGCATCGCGCTGGCGGCCGGGACGCTGGCGGCATGGGCGATCGCATGGTCCATCCTGGACGTGCCGCTCACCTTCGACGTGCGGGCCGTGGCGGTTACCGTGCTTGGCGGAGGGGCGGCGACCCTGCTGTTCGGGATGGCGGGGGCCCTGGCGGCCCTGTCGGTCCGGCCGGCAACCCGGCTAAGATCGGCTTAACCGTTGCCATAGCGTCATTTTTCCCGCCGTTTTCGGGGGTTCCGTGCCTTGATACGGCCACAGGAAACCACGATATAATGGCAGTCAAAGGGAGTAGAACATGGCTGACTTAGACAATCGGGTTTTGCGCGGCGCAACAACCGCCGGCACGATCGATACGGGCCTTCGGGCATATATGCTCAAGGTCTACAACTACATGACAGGCGCGCTGGCGCTGACCGGCGTGGTTGCCTATGTGGTGGCCAATTCGCCCTCGCTCCTCAACCTGTTCTTCCAGACAGCCGTCAGCGCCAACGGGACCGCGGCGCTGCAGCCCACCATGTTGGGCTGGGTCGTCATGCTGGCCCCGCTGGGGCTGGTGTTTTTCCTGTCCTTCCGGGTGATGCACATGAGCCTGGCCGCCGCGCAGGCGACCTTCTGGGCCTATGCGGGCCTGGTTGGTGCGTCGCTCGCGTCCATCCTGATCGTCTATACCGGCGCCAGCGTGGCCCTGACCTTCTTCGTCACCGCCGCGACGTTCGGCGCCATGAGCCTGTGGGGCTACACCACCAAGCGCGACCTTACCGGTTTCGGCAGCTTCCTGTTCATGGGCCTGATCGGCGTGCTGATCGCCGCCGTGGCCAACATGTTCTTCCGCTCCCCCGCCATCGACTTCGTGGTCTCGGTGCTGGGCGTGCTGGTCTTCACCGGCCTGACCGCCTGGGACACCCAGAAGATCAAGAACACCTATTACCAGGTCGGCCATGACGGCACCCTGGCCGGGAAGATGGCCGTGATGGGGGCGCTGAGCCTCTATCTGGACTTCCTGAACATCTTCCTGTTCCTGCTGCGCTTTCTGGGAAACAGGCGCTGACAGGACCAAAATCCCGCGGGAGAGCCCGGCAGCAATGCCGGGCTTTCTTTTTGGCTGTCAGGACTGTCGCTTTGGATGGGCGAAGGGCGCAGCGGTACCCGGCCGCGGAATGACGCCGGGGACCGTCAGTCCTTCAACGCCCTGAAGACCTTCCGGTCGAAAACCTTGAGCACCTGGCCCAGGTCGTGGCCGCGCTTGAGCACCAGCCCCCCATGCGCGATCACGCTGTACTGGCCCTGGCGATTCTTCAGCCGGGGCCGCTTTTCGATTCGGAACAGCGCCATCTCGCTGGCGCGGCGGAATATCGAGAAAACCGCGGCATCGGGCAGAAAATCGAGCGCGTAATCGCGCCATTCGCCGGCGGCGACCATGCGTCCATACGTTGTGAGGATCCGGTCCAGCTCGCGGCGATCGAAATGCGTGCATACCGCGCCCGATTGCGCCGGTTCGCACCGCGCCTCCGCCACAAGGGCAGCGGCGCGGTGAAGCGATATGGGCTCTTCCACCATGCGAAAAGCATGATGAAGCCGGAACTTACGCCCCGCAAGCGCCGAATCAAATCATCGCCCCGAATTTCTGACCCAAATGTCATTCATGCAGGTGCCCCGAAATGGTCACGATTGAACCATCGGGCAGCCTCTTTCGGAGGCGAACCTGCCTGCGTCGGTTGGTTGCGATCTCGAGCGGGGCCGGATGAACAAGCCCCCCAGCCCCTTTCCGGGTCCGCTTGGTCCAGCCAACCGGCAACTTCCTCAAAATTTGGATTTTGCCGCTCTTTCAGGGCTGTCGCCGTGCGGCCGAACCACCCGCGCCGCGGCAACCCGTGCGGGCCAGGCCTTCCGAATCCGACCGACTCGCTGCCGGACAGGCGGGCTAACGGCCCAGCGTTTTCAGGAAAGCCCGCATGATCGCGCCCATCTGGCCGAAGACGCCGCCAATGGCGCCGGTGAATGTCATCACCAACACGCCATAGGGCAGGAAGATATCGGGCCGGTCGCCCAGCAAATTCAAAAGGCCTACCGCGGTCAGG
>JBEHXB010000359.1:0-2939 GCA_048498895.1 Pseudomonadota bacterium | reverse complement strand
TTTTTTCCGCCGGAGCCCACCTCAATGACCCGATCGGCGCTGCAACAGCTCCTGACCCTTCTGGACCTTGAGAAGATCGAGGAGAATATCTTCCGCGGCACTTCGGCCGACCATCGCATGCAGCGGGTTTTCGGTGGCCAGGTCCTGGGCCAGGCGCTGATGGCGGCGACGCATACCGTCGATCAGGCCCGGCTATGTCATTCCTTCCACGCCTATTTCTTGCGCCCCGGCAGCCCCCGCCAGCCAATTCTCTATCAGGTCGACCGCAGCCGGGACGGTCACAGCTTCACCGCCCGCCGGGTGGTGGCCATCCAGAACGGAGCCCCGATCTTCACCCTCGCGGCATCCTTCCAGATAACCGAACCGGGCTTTGACCATCAGGCCCCCATGCCCGAGGTCCTGCCGCCCGAGGCGCTGGAGGACGAGCAGCAGGTTCTGCTGCGCGATCCGGGCCTGTCGCCGGAGATCCGGGCCTGGGTCGCCCGCGAGCGCCCCTTCGAGATACGCGCCGCGGTCAGCCGGGGCCTGGGGGACAGGCCGCCACGCCAGCCGGTGGATTATCTCTGGCTGCGCGCGCGTGGCACGCTGCCGGACGATCCGGCCATCCACCGGGCGACGCTGGCTTTCGTCTCGGACATGACCTTGCTGGATACCGCGCTGCTGCCGCACGGCAAAAGCATCTTCTCTGACATCCAGGTGGCCAGCCTGGACCATGCGATGTGGTTTCACCGCCCCTTTCGTGCCGACGAGTGGCTGCTCTATGCCCAGGACAGCCCCAGTGCCTCGGGCGCGCGCGGCTTCAATCGTGGCGCGCTCTTCACACGGGACGGGCTCCTGGTCGCGTCGGTCGCGCAGGAAGGACTTATAAGACCGCGGTGATCCCGGGCCCATCGCCCTGTCGGCGCCTGCCTGACTAGGGACAGGAGGAAGGCCCTGTGATCTGCGCCACGCGCCGGGGCTTGGCATAGAATGTGTTGGCCATGGCCATCGGGCCGGTGATGATCTTGGTGGTCGGAGAGGAATAGCTGTAGGTGATCTCCGCGACGATGACGCTGCCATTGGCCGTCATCAGTCCGCTGGGCAGCGTGACCGTGTCGTTCGGATTGCGCGCGGTGCCGTTCCAGGCGCAGCTCCACGCCACCTTTCCCGCCGTCAGGCTCTTGGTCGCGGTGTCGTAAATGACGCTGGACACCGTGATCTTGGCCGGGCTGGTGTCATAGGGATAAAGGATCGCGCTTGCGGCGTTGAACACGTTGCTCATGTCGGAAGTCGAGATCGTGCGGGACTGCGCCGTCAGGTCGGCGGCCGTCGAAGCGACATTGGTGACGGCCGAACGGCAGTTTATCGCCATGGAAAGCTCCACCACGCCGAAGAACATGGTGATCATCACCGGCAGCAGGAAGGCGAACTCCACCGCGGCCAGCCCGCCCTCGGCCCCGGCAAATCTCCGAATCTTGCCCGGCGCGCCCATCAGCAGCCCGCAACGTTGTTGGTATAGGGCTCGTTGCGGAATGCCGAAGCCGCCGACAGAAGGTGATAATTGCCCGCCATGTTGGCCAGGAACCAGTTAAGCCCCGGCGTGAAGACCGGCCAGGTGTAGAAGCCGCGCACCAGCACCACGCTGCAGGGCGCGCCGGTGGAAAAATTGCTCAGGCCGGTATTCAGCGCGCCGCTGCTCGTCAGCGCCGAACCGTAGTTTATGCTGCCGTAATTGCTGTAGGCCTGCACATCGATCAGCAGCTTGCTGTCGCAGGCCAGAAGCGGGGAAACCAGGCTGCACACCTTGGTGCGGAAATCGGCCTGGCTCATGTTGGCGGTCTGCACCTGGCCGGTGCGGACCATGCGGCCGGCCTCGTTGATGGCGTTCTGCAGCGTGGCCTGGGCAAAAAAGACGATGCCCGCTTCCATCGTGCCCATCAGCAGCACGAAGAAAACCGGCGCGACAAATGCGAATTCAAGCGCTGCCGAACCCTTGTCCGCATCGCGTCGAAGGCGCCGGAAGAATCTTCCGCAGCGCGATCTGAGTTTCATGGCCAGGCGCATCACGGTTAAGGCTATACCCCACGCCATTTCTAGGCCCGCAAAGCCGGCGAGCGAAGACAAAGCCGCGGTCTTGCTCAATGGCCGGTTAACGCGGTTGACAAGACGTTAACGGCCGGCGGCGGTGCGCGCGTCTTCGCATAAATTCCGCTTAAACACCGCGTAAACAGGAACCTTGTGTTGTTAAAGGCTGCATAACCAAGCCTTCCGAAAGCAACGGCATTTTCATCACTTCGCGCCGATATTGTGGACGCAACAATGGGCAATTCTGCCGTCATGGGCGACACAATGGCTGGATACTTCACGCGGCTGCGCGAATTCGCGGCTTCGCGTCGTGGCAATGTGGCGATGATGTTCGGCCTGGCGCTGGTGCCCCTGACCATCGCCGGCGGCGTTGGGCTGGACCTTGCGCGCGGCATGATGGTGCGCTCGGCGATGAGCGATGCGCTGGATGCGGCCGGTCTGGCTGTCGGCTCCACCACCGGCCTCGATCACGACAGCGCGCTGGCCCTGGCGAAGCAATATTTCGACGCAAACTACAAGGGCGATGCCGCCTATGGCACGCCGACCCTGTCGATCGCCGACAACGGCTTCGACGCCAATGGCTCGGTGACCATCACCGCCACCGATCCCATGCCCACCACGCTGATGAAGATAGCCGGGTTCCAGACCATACCCGTATCGACCACCACCACCGTGGTGTGGGGTCAGAGCAAATTGTGGGTCGCGCTGGTGCTGGACAATTCCGGCTCCATGGCTCAGGGCGATTCCAACGGCTCCAAGATGGACGCGCTGAAAAGCGCGTCAAAGCAGCTGCTGACGACGCTGCAGAATGCATCCGCCAATGCCGGCGATGTGCAGGTGTCGATCGTGCCCTTCGACCGTGTGGTCAATGTCGG
>JBEHXB010000358.1:0-2946 GCA_048498895.1 Pseudomonadota bacterium | reverse complement strand
TGCCCGCGCCGGATCGGAGGCGCCGCCATACCCTTCGTTGAACAGCAGGTAGATCATCGCCGCCACCGCGGCCAGCCGTTCAGCGCGTTCCACCGCGCCCGGCGTCTCGAACGGAACCGCGGCTCTGGCGATGCGCTGTTTGGCGCGGGTGATGCGTTGTTCCATCGCCACATCACTGACCAGGAAGGCGCGGGCGATCTGCGGCACGGTCAGGCCCGAGACGATGCGCAGCGCCAGCGCGATCTGCTGCACCGCCGGCAGGTCGGGATGGCAGCAGATGAACAGCAGGCGCAGAACATCGTCGCGATAGTCGGCGCCGTCCAGCCGCTCGGCCAGAGGCGTCTCCACATCCTCCAGGTCCGAGATCACCTCGTCCGGCGGCAGCGCGGTGTCGCGCGCCTGTTTGCGAACCCCATCCAGCCCCGCATTGCGCCCCACCAGGATCAGCCATGCGGCCGGGTCGCGCGGCGGGCCCTTTTGCGGCCAGGTCTTCAGCGCCCGCAGGCACGCTTCCTGATAGGCTTCCTCGGCCCGGTCCATGTCGCGGAAATAGCGCAGCAGCGCCCCCACCGCCTGCGGGCGGGCCGCCGTCAGGGCGCCATGGATCCAGGTCAGGTCCGTCATCTAGTAGGCTTTCACCATTTCCCTGGGCGCGTCGGCGCGCGCCTCGGGCACATAGAGCGCGATGGGACGGATCTCATAGACGCTGGTCGGATTGGCCTCCGACAATTGCCGCGCCACATCCAGCGCCGCGTCCAGATTCTCCACATCGATCACATAGAAGCCCAGCAGCTGCTCCTTGGTCTCGGCAAAGGGGCCGTCGATCACCACCTCGCCGCGCAGGGTGGCCGCCGCCGTGGTCGGCAGAAGGCGCAAGGAGGGGCCCAGCTTTCCTTCCTTCACCAGCCTCTCATGCACCACCGAAAGGCGGGCCATCACCGCGTCGTCCTCGGCCTTGCTCCAGGACCAGACGACATCTTCCTTGTTGTAGCAGAGCAGGGTGTAGAGCATGGGCTTCCTTTGCTTTCCTTCGAGGACGGGTAAGTATGCCCCGCTCCGACAGAAGGTGGAAAAAATATTGCCCCGGTTCCCTGTCGGCTGGCGCCCGCCGCGGGCGTCCTGGGGTCAGAACCGAAGACGAGGAACAGCACATGGCCTTTGAACTCACCCTGAACCGCCTGCTGGATGCGCCGGCCGACAAGCTGTTCCGGCTGTGGACCGACCCCAGTCGCATGAACGAATGGTTTTGCCCAAAACCCTGGACCGTCTCGAAAGCCGAGCTGGATGTGCGCCCCGGCGGGGCGTGCAACATCACCATGCAGGGGCCCAATGGCGAGGTGATGCCCAATCCCGGCCAGTACCTGGAGATTGTGCCGAACCGGAAAATCGTCTTCACCGACGCCTTCACCGGCGACTGGAGGCCCAAGGACGGCGCGCCCTTCATGGTCGCCACCGTCACCTTCGAGCCGGAAGGGAACAAGACGCGTTACATCGCGGTCTGCCGCCACTGGACCGAGGCCGACATGAAGAGGCATGAGGAGATGGGCTTCCATCCCGGCTGGGACGTCGTCGCAGACCAGCTCGAAGCCCTGGCGAAAACCATCTGAAACGGAGACACGATCATGGCCGTCACCAGCATCACCCCCTTCCTGTGGTTCGACACCCAGGCCGAAGACGCGGCGAAATATTACGTCCCGCTTTTTTCCAATTCCAGGATCCTCCAGGTCTCACGCTATGGCGATTTCATGCCCGGCAAGGAAGGCAAGGTGATGGTGGTGGAGCTGGAGCTGATGGGCCAGCGCCTGACCTTCATGAATGGCGGCCCCAACTTCACGCTGGACGAGGCGTTCTCGCTGTCGGTGGCATGCGAGACCCAGGCCGACATCGACCGGCTGTGGGACGCGCTGGCGCACAAGCCCAGCGCCTGCGGCTGGACCAGGGACAGGTTCGGCGTAGTGTGGCAGATCAACTATGCCGGCCTGCCCAGGCTGATGACCACCCAGGAGCGCATCAACAAGGTGATGGCGGCGATGATGACCATGGTCAAGATCGACGCGCAGAAGCTGGAAGACGCGGTCGCCTGACATGACGGCCACGCGCTATCGCTGGGTGATCGTGATGGCGGGCGGCCTTCTGGGCTGCGTCGCCGCCGGGGCGATGTTCTGCCTGCCGGTGTTCCTGCTGGCGATCTCCCGCGATACCGGCTGGTCGATGACCGGCGTCTCCGCCGCCATGACCGTCGGTTTCCTGGCCATGGCCTTCGCCAGCATGGCCTGGGGTCATTTGTCCGACCGGCTGGGGCCGCGCCCGATCGTGATGACGGGCGCGGTGCTGCTGGCAGCGGGACTGGCGCTGGCCGCCAGGACCACCTCGCTGCTCGCCTTCCAGCTTGTCTTCGGCGTCATCGTCGGCAGCGCGGCAGCGGCGGTGTTCGCGCCGATGATGGCCTGCGTCACCGGCTGGTTCGACACCCATCGCAGCCTGGCGGTATCGCTGGTCTCCGCGGGCATGGGCATGGCGCCCCTGACCATGTCGCCTTTCGCGGCCTGGCTGGCCACCAGCCATGACTGGCGCATCTCCATGACGATCATCGCCGCCTCCACGGCGCTGGTGATGATCCCGTTGACGTTTCTGGTACGCCGCCCACCGGCGCTGGAGGCGCACGCCCGGTCCCTGACCGATTCGCAGCCGCAGGAAAGCATGTCGCTGAGCCGAGCCTTGCGCTCGCCGCAGTTCATCATCCTGCTGGCGACCAACTTCTTCTGCTGCGCCACCCATTCCGGCCCGATCTTCCATACCGTCAGCTATGCCATGACCTGCGGCATCCCGATGATGGCGGCGGTGACTATCTACAGCGTCGAGGGCCTGGCCGGCATGGGCGGGCGCATCGCCTTCGGCCTGATGGGCGACCGCTTCGGCGCCAAGCCGGTGCTGGTCTGGGGGCTT
>JBEHXB010000357.1:0-2955 GCA_048498895.1 Pseudomonadota bacterium | reverse complement strand
TTGCGGCGGATGCGCCGACACTGAATTCGGGCGACACGGCCTGGATGATCACCTCTTCGGCGCTGGTGCTGATGATGACGATCCCGGGCCTTGGCCTTTTCTATGGCGGCATGGTGCGCAAGAAGAACGTTCTGGCCACACTGGCGCAGAGCTTCGGCGCCACCTGCCTGATCACCGTGCTGTGGATGATCCTGGGCTATTCGCTGGCCTTCAAGGCGAACGGCAATGCCGGGCTGAACAGCGTCATAGGCAACCTCAGCTTCCTGTTCCTGAAACCGATGACCGTGAGCACGCTCTCGGGCACGATTCCCGAGTCGGTCTTCATGTTCTTCCAGATGACCTTCGCGATCATCACCCCGGCGCTGATCGCCGGCGCGCTGGCCGACCGCATGAAGTTTTCCGCCTTCCTCTGGTTCATGGGCCTGTGGCTGATCTTCGTATATTGCCCGATCGCCCACATGGTGTGGGGCGGAGGCATCCTGTTCACCATGGGCGCCCTGGACTATGCCGGCGGCACGGTGGTGCATCTCAATGCGGGCACCGCGGCGCTGGTCACCTGCCTGGTCCTGGGCAAACGCATCGGCTATGGCAGCGAGAACATGTCTCCGCACAACCTGGTCCTGTCGGTGATCGGCGCCAGCTTGCTGTGGGTCGGCTGGTTCGGCTTCAATGCCGGTTCGGCGCTCACCGCGGGCTTCAATGCCGGCATGGCCGCGGCCGCCACCCAGATCGCCACCGCCGCTGCGGCGCTGGCCTGGATGTTTGCCGAATGGATCATCGCCAAGAAGCCGTCCGTCCTGGGCATGATTTCGGGCGCGGTGGCGGGTCTGGTGGCCATCACGCCGGCAAGCGGTTTCGTCGATCCGGTGGGCGCGCTGATCATCGGCATCGCCGCCGGCGCGGTCTGTTACATCTCGGCGGTGTGGGTCAAGAAAGCGCTCGGCTATGACGACAGCCTTGATGCCTGGGGCGTGCACGGCGTGGGCGGCGCACTGGGCGCCCTGCTCACCGGCGTGTTCGCCAACAGCGCCATCAACCCGGCCGGCAAGGGCTGGCTGATCGACGGCAATTTCGGCCAGATCCCGATCCAGCTTGCCGATATCGGCATCACCTTTGTGTGGTGCGCTGTGGGGACTTTCATCATCCTGAAGGTGATCGACATGATCATCGGCCTGCGCGTGTCACGCGAGATTGAAATCGAAGGCCTCGACATCAACCTACACGGGGAAACGGTGCATAGTTGATAGCGTGCCAGTAACGCAGATCGGGCGGGCCGAAAGGCCCGCCCTTTTTGTTTGGAATGTTTTCCATTGTTGAGCCCCCATCCGTCACAACTCGAGGCGGCTGCGCCGACACCTTGTTGCGACATCTTCCCCCTCCCTGGGGCTTTGCACCGAAGGGGAAGGAGGCTGGTGCATGCGGATGGTCGCGCCGCGAAATGCGGCGCTCGAGCCCGCGGGGTTCGTATCCTGAGCTATTGCGGCTGAGAGATCGTCACGCCTTGAGCCGCCAACTGTTCCAGCACGCCGCCCTGGCGCAGCAGCGGGCCGATGGAAATCACCGCCGCGCTCTTGCCGCCTTCTGCCAGCGCCTTGTCGATCGCTTTCACGATCAGTTCCACGCTCAGCGCGTTGACCCCGGCCGCCTGGGGCGAAACGGCGGCCACGCATTCCAGCAGTTTCGTCTCGGCGTAATGGGCCTCCACCCCGGCGATATCGCCATCGGCCCAGGCTTCGGCCGCGGCCGCCGCATCGCGCGCCTGGCGGAAGGTGTCATCGACGGCCTGTTCCAGGCAGGGACGCTGGCGACTTTCCGGCAGCGCCAGAACCGCGCGTACCGTGGGCATCAGGTCGAATTCGCCCATGCGTCGCACCGGAACGTGTGCGCGCCGCGCCAGCCTCTCCACCGTTTGCCGCGGCTCGCGCCGGTCAAGATCGCGCGCCGACAGGAAATCGCGCTGCAACCGCATGGCCGCCACCAGGGGGACATCGCCGGCATAGCCGGATGCGTCCTTGCCGGTCAGCGCGGCGGCGGTGGCAAAGCGGGCGGCCAGCGGCTCCGGCAGAGTCTGCTGCAGCGTGCGGCCGTCAGGCTGGCGCAGCATGTCGCCGTGCCAGAGATAGAACCAGGCCGCGTCCACCATGCCGACATCGGGCGCGGGCGGCAAAAGAACCTGGCGCGCGCCCGCGATCAGACGCTGAAGACCGGCCTTGTTCCACGCCAGATCCTCGGGCATCGGGCCGATGGTGCCCAGGATCCAGACTTCGCCCTGTCCCCGCGTCAACCGCCAGATGGCTGGTCCCTTGGCTTCGGCAGTAACGGTGACGCGCTCGACGGCTTCGGCCGGCAGGCTGTCGGACCACACTTCAATCGGCTTTTGCGGGGCCTGACCCTGGGCAGGCGCGGGGACGGCGCCCGACACAGCCGCCACCAGCAAGACCCCAAGGATTTTCCTGCCTGTCATGCGCCATGCTGGCATGTGCGCCGCGCGCCCACCAAGCCGCATGATCTTCTGGCCCATCGCGCGCCGGACCACTAGATTTCGCGCGCCCTGCACCGGAGAGACGCCTTGCCCGACACGCTTCTGTCAGCCCTGCCCGAGGGACCGTTCGCCCGGCTGTCGGCATTGCTGGCGGACATCCAACCCGGCAAGCCACCCATCTCACTGGCGGTGGGCGATCCGTCCGGTCCGGTGCCCGACTTCGTGAAGACGGCGCTGCACGAGGCGCTGGCCGGCTTCGGCAACTATCCCCCGATCGCCGGCACCGAGAGCTGGCGCCAGGCGGCCGCAGGCTGGCTGAACCGGCGCTTTGGCCTGAGCATCGACGCCGAGCGCGATGTACTGCCGCTGGCGGGTACGCGCGAGGGCCTGTTCAGCGCGCTGTTCCCTTTCATGCCGGTCAGCAAGGCGGGGGGAAAGCCGGTCGTCGCCATGCCCAACCCCTTCTATCAGTG
>JBEHXB010000356.1:0-2957 GCA_048498895.1 Pseudomonadota bacterium | reverse complement strand
GTGCCGTGCGTGGCCATCGGCGGCATCACGGTGGAAAACGCCCCGGTCCTGATCGAGGCGGGCGCCGATTTCCTGGCCGTCTCGGCGGGGGTGTGGGAATATCCCACCGGCCCGGCGGCTGCGGTAAAGGCGTTCAACGCCCTGTTCGGTTAGCCCATCGGAGGGCCTGATGCCCAAAATCGACATCGCTGCCTGACCCTGATCGAGGACGAAGGCGAAACCGTTCTGCGCGCGGGCGACTGTGCCGCTTTCGCCAAGGGCAGCGGCAACGGCCATCACATGATCAATCGATCGCACAGGACGGCGACGTATCTGGAAGTGGGATCGCGCTCGCCCAATGACCTCATCACCTGTTCGGACATCGACATGATGAGCCCCGCCACCGATGGCCGGTTCCTGCACAAGGACGGCACGCCCTATCCCTGACACCCCAGGGATGACAAACCGGGCCGGGGTTGCTAGAACCCGCCCGCTCTTTGAACCTGCCACCGTTCCACCCGCGCCCACAGGAGGGCGTTTCCCCATGGCCAAGATCACTGGCAATGAGATCAGCCCCGGCACCCTGATCGACTACAATGGCGGGCTGTGGATCGCGGTGAAGACCCAGAAGGTCAAGCCCGGCAAGGGCGGCGCCTACAACCAGGTCGAACTCAAGAACGTCACCCAGGGCACCAAGCTCAACCAGCGTTTCCGCTCGGATGAGACGGTGGACGAAGTGGTGCTGGAAAAGCGGGACTTCCAGTTCCTCTTTGCCAGCGGCGACATGCTGACCTTCATGGACATGGACAGCTACGACCAGATCGAGCTGCCGGTCGATTTCGTCGGCGAGGACCAGGCCGCCTTCCTGCAGGACGGGATGAAGACCCTGGTGCAGTTGCATGAGGGCAAGCCCATCGGCATCAAGCTGCCGGTGCAGGTGACGCTGACGGTGGCCGAGGCCGATCCGGTGCTGAAGGGCGGCACCGCCGCACCCTCCTACAAGAGCGCGGTGCTGGAAAACGGCCTTCGCATCCAGGTCCCGCCCTTCATCGCCGCGGGCGAGAAGATCATCGTCGCCACCGAAGACGGCTCCTATGTGAGGCGCGCCGAATAAAAGCCTCCCTCACCCTTCGACAAGCTCAGGGTGAGGACCATTGTTCATTCCACATGCTGGGCTTGTCGAAGCATGAACTTGTCGAATGTGACCAAGCGAGACGCATCATGGCCTACAGCTCCCCTGCCCTGAATGTGATGACCGCCGCGGCGCGCAAAGCCGGGCGCCCGCTGATCCGCGACTTTAATGAACTGGAAAACCTCCAGATCTCGATGAAGGGTCCGGCCGATTTCGTCACTCATGCCGACAAGCGCACCGAGCGCATCCTGATCGAGGAACTCAGCAAGGCCCGGCCCGGCTATGGCTTCCTGGGCGAGGAAGGGGGCGCGGTGGAGGGCGCCGACAAGTCGCACCGCTTCATCATCGATCCCATCGACGGCACCACCAACTTCATGCATGGCGTGCCCCACTTCGCCATCTCCATCGGGCTGGAGCGCGAGGGCCATCTGGTCGCGGGCGTGATCTACAATCCCGTCACCGATGACCTGTTCACCGCCGAAAAGGGTCATGGCGCCTATCTCAACAACCGCCGCCTGCGTGTCGCCTCGCGCAGGGAGCTGCCGCCCAGCCTGATCGCCACCGGCCTGCCCTGGCTGGGGCGTGACGGCGCCGCGCGCGCCCTCGCCGAAACCGCGGCCGTGCTGGGCGCGACATCGGGCATCCGCCGCTTCGGTTCGGCCTCGCTGGACATGGCGTTCGTGGCGGCGGGCCGCTTCGACGGCTTCTGGGAGCGCGGGCTTTATCCGTGGGACGTGGCGGCGGGCATCGTGCTGGTGCGCGAGGCCGGCGGCATGGTCAGCGACCTGAACGGCGGCCAGGACATGCTGGCGGGCGGCTCGATGCTGACGTCGAACGAACATCTGCACCCGCAGCTTCTGAAGCTGCTGAAGGGCGCAAGCGCGTAGGCGCGAGCCGGAGCGCTAAAAAAGCGAACACGCGCAATCGGAGCGGCTACCGCACCCTTCCCGCGGCGTTTTCCAGCACCAGGTCGTGGACCTGCGCGGTCAGCGGCGTCGCCGCCAGATGCGAGGTGAAGCCGATCCCGACATAGACCGGGCCATCGCTGCGAAAGGTCACGGGCTTGCCTTCGGGATGCAGGGGCTCGCCCTGCCAGCTCACGAAAAGCTGGAACTGGTCGCCCTTCTTCTCGATTCCGAAGCGTGTGGGATGAAAAGTCTGTGGACCCTTCTCGCCCGCCGCCGCGATAGGCTGGCGCTGGGAACGGTATTCGATGTCGGTCATTTGCGCGCCCTTTTCCGGGCGCCAGGCGATATGCACCATGCCGTTGCCATGCTGGGCGGCGACGATCTCGCGGCTGTCGTCGTCCAGGCTGTCGCGGAAGACGAGCGCCACCTTGCGATCGTGGAAATCATCCATCCGCGGCCATGTCACGCTGGCGGCCAGCGACACGTCGCCTGTCATCTTCTTCCACAGGAAGCGAAACTCGTCGCGCTGGTACCAGATGTTATAGCCGGCCGAGGTGATGGTGTAGGTGCCGTTTTCCAAGCTTGCGCTGCCGGGCACCAGCGGGCCGCCCACATCGGTCTGGTTCTCGAAAACGCCGATGGACTTGTCGAAGGTGACCGACGCGCGATGGAAATCGGCGGGCGGGGGCACCTGTTTGTGGGTCGGCGACTGGGGCAGGGCCCAGTCCGGCACGTCGATGCCAGGCGGTGGCGGGGGCGGGATCATCGCCTGGCCGAAAACGGGCGTCGTGATGACGGCAGCCAACGCCGCAAGATGGATGACGCGCATGCAAGCCTCCCCCAGCCGGGGTCAGGCCCCGTTAGCGCTAACGTGCCGCCGAAGCCAGGAAAACTCAATACGCCTCGTGCGGTGGCCGTCGAGGAGGGAGATCCTAGAA
>JBEHXB010000355.1:0-2983 GCA_048498895.1 Pseudomonadota bacterium | reverse complement strand
GAGATCACCGAGATCAACAACCGGCTGCTGCCGGATATCATTGCGTGAGCCGGTGAAGCCGAAGATCGGTCTTGTCACACTGGGGGTGCGCGACCTGAAGCGGTCGCTGGCCTTTTATCGCGACGGCCTGGGCTGGCCGACCCATGACTACAATCCCGACGCCGATGTCGTGTTCTTCCCGCTGGAAGGCACGTGGCTGGCGATTCATCCCCGCGAACAGCTTGTGGCGGAAGCGGGCGTGCCCGACGGTCACGGTTTCGGCGGATTCACCCTGGCCCATAACGAGCCGTCGATGGCCGAAGTGGACGCGGCCTATGCCAAGGCGGTGGCGGCGGGCGCAAAGCCGGTGAGCCCGCCGGCAAAAACCGGTTGGGGCGGATATTCCGGGCATTTCGCCGATCCCGACGGCCACATCTGGGAAATCGCCTTCAACCCGTTCATGGACCTGACCTAGCAGCTAGGCTGGAGTCAGTTCCTTCAGCTTGGCGCGAACCGCATTCAGCGCGGCTTTCACGTCGCCATTGTCGGGGCCGCCGGCCTGAGCCATGTCGGGACGGCCGCCGCCGCCCTTGCCGCCCAGGGCTTCCGCCGCCGCGCGCACCAGATCGACCGCGCTGATTTTCGCGGTCAGGTCGTCAGTGACGCCCACCACGACGGATGCCTTGCCGTCGGCGGCGGCGACAAAGGCCACCACGCCCGAGCCGATCTGCTGCTTGGCGCCGTCGGCCAGCGATTTCAGGTCTTTGGGAGAAATACCGTCAACAACTCTGAGATCAGTAGCAATGCCGTTCACCAAAGCACGGCCACTACCCGAAGCGGACGACGTGCCTTGGGCATGGCCAGCCGCAGAGGAGACGCCGTTCAACGCAAGCTGCTTCCTCGCTTCGGCCAATTCACGTTCCAGTTTGCGGCGCTCCTCGGCGAGCTGGGCCACGCGGACCGACAATTCGCCGATCGGCGTCCTGATCGCGCCGGCCGCCTCGCGCGCGATTTCCGCCTGGCCCGCCAGATAGCGGCGGGCATGCTCCGAAGTCAGCGCCTCGATGCGGCGCACACCTGCAGCCACTGCCGATTCCGAAACGATGGTGAAGAGCCCGATATCGCCCAACCGGTGGACATGGGTGCCGCCGCAGAGTTCGACGGAATAGGCTTTCTCGCCTTCGGCGCCCCCCACTTCCCTACCCATACTAAGCACGCGCACCTCGTCGCCATATTTTTCGCCGAACAGCGCCTCGGCGCCCGCCGCGATGGCCTGGTCGGTGGCCATAAGGCGCGTGGTGGTGTCGGAATTCTGGCGGACGATGGCGTTGACCTGCACCTCGATGGCTTCCAGTTCCTGCGCGGTCACCGGCTTGGGGTGGGAAAAGTCGAAGCGCAGCCGCTCGGCCGTCACCAGCGAGCCCTTCTGGCTGACATGGCTGCCCAGGACGCGCTTGAGCGCGGCATGCAGCAGATGCGTCGCCGAATGGTTGGCGCGGGTGGCGCGGCGACGTTCCTCATCGACCTTCAGATCGACCGCATCGCCCGGCGCGAAACTTCCCTGTGTGACCCTGACCAGATGCACATGCAGTGCGCCCAGCTTTTTCTGGGTGTCGGTCACCTGCCCGCGCCCCTTGGGCGAAATCATGAGGCCCTGATCCCCCGCCTGGCCGCCGGATTCGGCATAGAAGGGCGTCTGGTTGGTGAGAATCTCGACCGTCTCGCCGACGCCCGCCTGCATCACCCGCCCGCCATCCTTGAAGATGGCCAGGACCTGGCCTTCGGCTTCTTCGGTGTCGTAGCCCAGGAACTCGGTGCGGCCGACTTCGTCCAGCACCGCGAACCATTGTGCCTCGCTGGCGCCTTCACCCGAGCCGACCCAGCTGGCGCGCGCCTCGGCGCGCTGCTTTTCCATGGCAAAGGTGAAGCCGTCGATATCGACATGGATGTCGCGGGCGCGCAGGGATTCCTGGGTGAGGTCCAGGGGAAAGCCATAGGTGTCATAGAGCTTGAATGCGACATCGCCGGTCAGCCGGTCGCCCGCCTTCATGCCGATGGTCGCTTCGTCAAGCAGCTTGAGGCCGCGCGCGAGCGTTTCGCGGAAGCGGATTTCCTCCAGCTTCAGCGTCTCGGCGATCAGGGCCTCGCTGTTCTTCAATTCGGGATAGGCGCTGCCCATCTCGGCGACCAGCGCCGGCACCAGCCTGTGCATCAAGGGATCCCTGGTGCCCAGCAGGTGCGCATGGCGCATGGCGCGCCGCATGATCCGGCGCAGCACATAGCCGCGCCCTTCGTTGGACGGCAGCACGCCATCGGCAATCAGGAAGGAGGTCGAACGCAGATGGTCGGCAATGATGCGATGGCTGAACAGCGCGTCGCCCTCGGCCTCGGTGTTGCTGGCCGATTCCGACGCCGCGATCAGGTGGCGGAACAGATCCACCTCGTAATTGTTGGTGACGCCCTGCAGGATGGCGGCTATGCGCTCCAGCCCCATGCCGGTGTCGATGGAGGGCCTGGGCAGGTCCAGGCGGGTATTTTCATCCACCTGCTCGAACTGCATGAAGACCAGATTCCAGAATTCCAGGAAGCGGTCGCCGTCTTCCTCGGGACTGCCCGGCGGGCCGCCCCACACGCTTTCGCCCTGGTCATAGAAGATTTCCGAACAGTAGCCGCAGGGGCCGGTGGGGCCCATGGCCCAGAGATTGGATTGGTGGCCGATGATCCGGTCGTCGGGCAGGCCGGCGATCTTTTTCCAGAGCTGCCGGGCCTGGTCGTCGGTGTTGTAGACCGTCACCAGAAGGCGGTCCTTGGGCAGGCCGACCACCTTGGAGACAAAATCCCAGGCGTAGGTGATGGCTTCTTCCTTGAAGTAATCGCCAAAGGAGAAGTTGCCCAGCATCTCGAAGAAGGTGTGATGCCGGGCGGTATATCCGACATTATCCAAATCATTGTGCTTGCCGCCGGCGCGCACGCACTTCTGGACGGTGGTGGCGCGGGTATATGG
>JBEHXB010000354.1:0-2988 GCA_048498895.1 Pseudomonadota bacterium | reverse complement strand
TGCTGGCCTCGGTGCAGAAGAACTGAACCGTCGCGGGGCCTGTCCAGCAGCCGCGGAAAAATATTTTCCGCTGCGCCGCCATCGGCTTGACCGGCGCCGGAGCCGGCGCGCCAATCCACCTGGCTTGGGCATGGGCGTATCGTCGCGCCCATGATGGAAACACCCGAAGAACTGCTGCAGACCCAACTCGCCGTGTGCCTTGCCGCCATGCAGGACTGCCTGGCCCACGCCCGCGAGCCCCGCGACAATGACCAATACGGCCATCTGCGCCGCAACGACCTGGACTATGTCGCCAAGCTGATGAAATCCAGCGCCCGCCTGACCACCGCCCTGGCGCGGCTGAAGGGCCAGACACGCCACGATATCCATGTCCTGCGCGGCGACGCCGTGACCGCCGGGCGGCTGGTGGACAAAGGGGGGAGGGGCAGAAATTGCGGCGGGTGAAGTCCTTGAACCGCCGCCGTTTCGCGGCGCTGGACCGTCTGATAGCCGAAAGCGAAAACCTGGCCGCTGAGGCCGAAGCGCTGGCCGACGCCCTGGCCCGGATGCGCCGCACCGGCCTCATCGACCACCCGTTTCAGGCAGGCGCACGCATCCCTGAATTGCCGTCCCCGCGAAAGCGGAAATCCGGTATCGCGGCCCGCCCTACTCGGCGGCGTCGTCGATTCCCTCTTCCGCGGCCAGCACGGCCGCGGAAAGGCCCAGCACGGTTTGCGACTCGCCCGCCGGCAAGGTCTCCACGTCGCGCAATTTCCGATTCATCGCCTTGGTGCGCGTGCCCAGCGCGTCGATCGTGTTGCTGGCCGCGCCCAGCTGCTTTTGCAGCCGCGCGACCACCTTGCCATGCTCGGCGAATTCGCCGCGGACCGCGCCCAATATCTTCCATACCTCGCTCGACTGTTTCTGGATCGCGAGCGAGCGGAAACCCATCTGGAATGCATTCAGCATGCAGGCGAGCGTAGTGGGACCGGCGACAGTCACACGATATTCGCGCTGCAACTGCTCGTGCAGGCCCGGCCGCCGCAAAATCTCGGCGAACAGCGGCTCCGTCGGCAGGTAGAGGATGGCGAAATCCGTGGTCTCGGGCGGGTTGATGTATTTGTCGCTGATCGTTTTGGCGAAACCGCGCACGGCTGCTTCCAGCGCCCGCGCCGCGGCCTCCACCGCGTCCGGATCGGCGCGGTCGGCCGCCAGTGCCAGGCGGTCGTAATCCTCGTGCGGAAACTTGGCGTCGATCGGCAGAAGCACGTCGCCATCGCCGTCGCGGCTGAAAAAGCGGATTGCGAACTCGACCCGCTCCGCACTGTCCGCCTTGACCTGGGCATTGCGGATGAACTGGTCAGGGGAGAGGAATTGCTCCAGCATCATGCCCAGCTGGACTTCCCCCACGATGCCGCGCGTCTTGACGTTGGTGAGCACGCGCTTGAGATCGCCGACGCCCACGGCAAGGTTCTGCATCTCGCCCAGGCCCTTGTGGACACTTTCGAGCTGAAGCTGCACCACCTGGAAGGATTCCATCAGCCGCTTGTCCAGCGTCGATTGCAGCTTCTCATCGACCGTCTGGCGCATCTCGTCCAGCTTGGCGCTGTTTTCCTGGCGCAACATATCCAGCCGCCCTTCCACCGTCTGGCGAAGCGCCTCGCCCGCCGCGCCCTGCTTTTCCGACAGTTCCCCGACCTGCTGCTTCATTTCGGCAAGCCGCAGGTGCTGGGTATCGCCAAAGAGCTTCATGTTTTCGGACAGCATCCGGCTGGTCTTGTCGAAATTGCCCGTCAGTTCCTCGCGCAGGGCGCGCGCCGCCTCCCCGCTCTGCTGCGTCGCAGCATCCAGCTTGCCCTCGATGGACTGGCGCAGCACATCGCGGCTGTGCGCGGCCTCCTCGGCCATGCGCGCCATGTCCTCGTCCAGCTTTCGGCCGATGGCGGTGACAGGCTGCTGCAACCTCTCGACCCCGCCGTCCAGCCGTTGCACGAGGCTGTCCTGAAGCCCCCGGATAGTGTCGGCCAGTTCCTGGCGATTGCCGCGGGCCTGCTCGTCGGCCGCCGAGCGGATGCGGTCAGCTTCGGTGCGGATGATGTCGGCCAGCCCTGCGGCAGGTTCCCCCGCCCGGCCCGCGCGCAAAAAGCCCAGTACGGCGAAAATCGCCGCTATCAGGCTGAACGCCGCTGCGGCCATGGCAAGCATCAGGGCCATCGCGCTACTCCCGGAAATGGATTTGGCCGTGAAGGATAGCTGATTCCGGCCCCGGCCGGGCCCATTCTTGACCCCCCGCCGCATAGCCCTTATCTCACGGCCATGACCGTGCGTGCCATCCTGACAGCCCCCGATCCGCGCCTCCAGGCGGTGTCCACCGACGTGGAGCAGGTGACGGGCGAGATCCGCGCCCTGATCGCGGACATGGCCGACAGCATGTATGCCGCCGACGGCATCGGGCTGGCCGCCATCCAGATCGGCGTTGCCAAGCGCGTGCTGGTGATCGACCTGGACCAGAAGGACGGCAAGCGCAATCCGCGCGCCTTCATCAACCCCAAGATTACCTGGGCGTCCGAGGAGACGGCGGTGTTCGAGGAAGGCTGCCTGTCGGTGCCCGAGATCTGGGACGATGTGGAGCGGCCCGCCCGCATCAGGGCGGAATATCTGGACGAGAACGGCGAAAAGCAGTTGCTGGAGGCCGACGGCATGTTGGCCACCTGCCTGCAGCACGAGATGGATCACCTGAACGGCGTGCTGTTCATCGACCATCTGTCGCGGCTGAAACGGTCGATGGCGATCAGGAAACTTACCAAGGCCAAGAAGCTGGCTGCGGCCGGCTGACATGGCCCTGCGCCTTGCATTCATGGGCACGCCCGATTTCGCGGTGCCTACATTGGCCGAGCTGATCGCCCAGGGTCACGAGATCGCCGCCGTCTATTCCCAGCCGCCCCGCCCCAGGGGACGCGGCATGGCGCTGGAGCCCACGCCCGTCGCCCGGTTTGCCGCCCGCGCCGG
>JBEHXB010000353.1:0-2999 GCA_048498895.1 Pseudomonadota bacterium | reverse complement strand
ATCGACCTGGCCGCCACCGAAATTCACCACATAGATGCCCTTCTTGACACTGCCGAGGATTTCCTGCGGGTCCCTGTCGCCGCCCAGCATGTATGTGTTGGTCATGCGCGGCATCACCGGGGCGGCGTAAGACTGGCGCCGGCCGTTGCCGGTGGGCGCCACGCCCATCAGCCGGGCGTTCTGGCGGTCCTGCATGTAGCCCTTGAGAATCCCGTCCTCGATCAGGACGGTGCGGTGGGTGGGCGTGCCTTCATCGTCGATGGAGAGTGAGCCGCGCCGCCCCTCGATGGTGCCGTCATCCACCACGGTCACGCCGGGCGCAGCGACGCGCTGGCCCAGAAGGCCGGCGAAGGCGGAGGTCTTCTTGCGGTTGAAGTCGCCTTCCAGGCCATGGCCGATGGCTTCGTGCAGCAGGATGCCGGGCCAGCCCGGGCCCAGCACCACCGTCATCTCGCCGGCGGGGGCGGGGATGGAGGAAAGATTCACCAGCGCCTGGCGCAACGCCTCGTCGACGCCGGCCTGCCAGTAGGCCGGATCCAGGTAGGTCTGGTAGCTGCCGCGGCCGCCGCCGCCATGGCTGCCCGATTCCTGGCGGCCATTCTCCTCGACCACCACCGACACGTTCAGCCGCACCAGCGGGCGGATGTCGGTGTAGTGCTCGCCGCCGGCGCGCAGGATTTCGATGCGCTGCCACTCGCCCGAAAGGCTCGCCGAGACCTGCCGCACGCGGCTGTCCCTGGCCCGCGCATAGGCGTCCATGTCCTGAAGCAGTTTCACCTTGGTCTCGAACCCGGCGGTCAGAAGCGGATCGTCGTCGGGGTAAAGCCTTACATTGGTGCGGGCAGGGGCTCCCGCGGCGACGCCGGAATAGCCGTGGCTGACGGCGCGCACCGTCGCGGCGGCCCGCGCAATGGCGTCCTCGGAGATGTCGCTGGCATGGGCGTAGCCGGTGGCTTCCCCCGCCACGGCGCGCAGGCCGAAGCCCTGGGAGGTGTCGAAGCTGGCCGCCCTCAGCCGCCCGTCGTCGAAGGAGAATGATTCGCTCTGGCAGAATTCCAGGTACAGCTCGCCGTCGTCGGCGCCCCGCAGCGCCTGGTCCACCGTTTGCTGCACGCGCAAGCGGTCCATGCCGGTTCGGGTGAAGAAGAGATCGTGGTCGGCCATTTCCGTCTCCAAACATATGCGCGGACCTAAAGGCCGGTGCGCGGCAAAAAGCCCCGTATGGGGCAGGACTTGAGTCCCAGATATCGTGCGCCGGCGCGGTTCCGGCAAGCAGTGGAACGGCTTTTGGCGTTCCGGGGCGGCGCCAATGGTGCGGCGGGGGTGGCCCGGTGGGCCACCGTGCCATAAGGTCGCAATGACTTTAAGGGCTTAACCCCTCTAAATCCCCGCCAAGAATCTGAAAATGGCGGCGGATTCCACCGCCCGCAGTATACGAGGTTACCATCCATGTTTTTGTGGAAGACGGGGTATTTGGGGATGACGGGTTTTTTGCGGAAAACCGGCGCACGAAATCTGGCCCTGGCCGCCCTGGTGGGGCTCGTGCAGGCGGTCATCACGCTGCCGGCGGCGGCGCTGCCCTTCGACTATGAAACTGGATTGCAGCCGGCCGCCTCGCCGGTGATGGAGCAGATCGAGGATTTCCACCGCCTGCTGCTGTGGATCATCGTGGCGGTCTGCCTGTTCGTGCTGGCCCTTCTGATGTGGGTCGCGGTGCGCTATCGCGCCCGCGTTAATCCGGTCGCGTCCAAGATCCACCACAACACCATCCTGGAAGTGGTCTGGACCATCATTCCGGTGATCATCCTGGTGATCATCGCGGTTCCGTCCTTCCGCCTGCTCTATTTCGAAGCGGACATCCCCAAGCCGGACGTGACCATCAAGGCGATCGGCAAGCAGTGGTACTGGACCTATGAGTTTCCGGGCGCCAAGGGCTTCCAGTTCGACAGCCTGGTCCTGTCGGACGAGGATGATGCCAAGCAGGGCAAGCCGCGCCTGCTGGGTGTCGACAATCCCATCTATGTCCCGGTGAACAAGGTGATCGAGATCCAGACCACCGGCGCAGACGTCATCCACAGCTGGGCGCTGCCCCAGATGGGCGTGAAGATGGACGCCGTTCCCGGCCGCGTGAACCTGACCTGGTTCAAGGCCGACAAGACCGGGATCTATTACGGCCAGTGTTCGGAACTGTGCGGCGCCAAGCACGCTTACATGCCCATCGAGGTCCATGTGGTGACCGACGCCGAATATGCCGCCTGGCTGGCCCAGGCCCGTGAAAAGTTCGCATCGCTGGACCCGGTGTCCACGCGACTTGCTGCGAAATAGGAATCAGCGCCATGACCACGACTTTCGATGCCGCCCCACGCCACGAGCAACACCACCCAGGCGAGCACGCCCATCCGACCGGATGGCGGCGCTACGTCTATTCGACGAACCACAAGGACATCGGAACGATGTACCTGATCTTCGCCGTCTGCGCCGGCCTGATCGGTGGCTTCTTCTCGATGATGATGCGCGCCGAGCTGATGTTTCCCGGCCTGCAGGTCTTCGGGACCCCGCATGAGTTCAACGTTTTCGTGACCGGCCACGGCCTGGTCATGATCTTCTTCATGATCATGCCCGCCATGATCGGCGGCTTCGGCAACTGGCTGGTGCCGCTGATGATCGGGGCGCCCGACATGGCGTTCCCGCGCATGAACAACATCTCGTTCTGGCTGTTGCCCTTCAGCTTTGCGCTGCTGGTGGCTTCCATGTTCGTGGAAGGCGATTCCGGCGGCATCGGCATGGGCGGCGGCTGGACCATGTATGCCCCGCTTTCCACCACCGGTTCGCCCGGACCGGCAATGGACTTCGCCATCTTCGCGATTCACATCGCGGGCGCGTCCTCGATCCTGGGTGCAATCAACTTCATCACCACCATCTTCAACATGCGCGCGCCGGGCATGACCCTGCACAAGATGCCGCTGTTCGTGTGGTCGATCCTGGTGACGGTGTTCCTG
>JBEHXB010000352.1:0-3034 GCA_048498895.1 Pseudomonadota bacterium | reverse complement strand
GTCGTGGGCCGCGCGCAGGGCATTCAGCGCCTCGACGATCCGGCCCTCCACATCGCCCACCACCCGGATTTCACTCAGAGCAATGCCCAGCGAGCCCAGGACGCGGGCGATATGGCCGGAATTGGTGTCCTGGGTGCGGCCCGAAAGGATCTCGTCCCCTATCACCAGGATGGCGGCGCTTTTGCTCATCTGAAACCTGAAACCGGCTTTGGATATGGACCCCGGCGTATTATATTGGCCCCATGACGGTAGCAGTTCCCCAGAATGAAATCTTCGAGGCGGCGCGCAAGGCCCATTTTTCCGTCACCGTCCACAATCCGTCCGATTTCGAAGGGATGCGCCGGGCCGGGCGGCTGGCCGCGGAGGTACTGGACCTGCTGGTCCCCCTGGTGAAGCCGGGTGTGACCACCGCCGAACTGGACAAGGTGGCATACGACTATGTCGTATCCCACGGCGCCATTCCGGCCTGTCTCGGCTATCGCGGCTACCGCCACACCGTCTGCACCAGCATCAACCACGTCGTCTGTCACGGCATTCCGGGCGACAAGCCGCTGCGCGAAGGCGACATCGTCAATATCGACGTCACCGTGATCCTGGACGGCTGGCATGGCGACACCAGCCGCATGTACCCGGTGGGCGAGGTCAAGCGGAAAGCCCAACGGCTGGTCGACATCACCTATGACGCAATGATGCGCGGCATCGCCTCGGTCAGGCCCGGCGCCACCACCGGCGATATCGGATACGCCATCCAGAGCTTCGCCGAGGGCGAGGAGAAATGTGCCGTGGTGCGCGACTTCTGCGGACACGGCCTGGGCAAGGTGTTCCATGCCCTGCCCAACATCGTCCATTACGGCAAACCGGGCCATGGCATCGCACTGAAGCCCGGCATGTTCTTCACCATCGAGCCGATGATCAACCTGGGGGGCTATGGCGTGAAGATTCTCTCCGACGGCTGGACGGCGGTAACCCGCGACCGTTCGCTGTCGGCGCAGTTCGAGCACAGCGTGGGCGTGACCGAAGCCGGGGTGGAGATTTTCACCCTCTCGCCCAAGGGGCTGCACAAGCCGCCCTATTTCTGACGGCTGCTGACGGGGGCCTGATGAAATCGCCGGGCAAGCAACAAGAACTGGCAGACGCCGGCGGCTTCTTCACGCCGAATTCCGACAGCACTGTTGAAGCAACGCCCCAGTCCCGGCACGGCGGTCATCGCGACCGGCTGCGCGCGCGTTTCCTGAAAGGCGGCGCCGACGCCATGCCCGACTATGAGCTGCTGGAGCTGACCCTGTTCGCGGCGGTGCCACGCAAGGACACCAAGCCCCTGGCCAAGGCGCTGCTGGCTCGCTTCGGCAGCTTCGCCGAAGTGATCGCCGCGCCGCGCGCGCGCCTGATGGAGTTGGCGGGCGTAGGCGAGGCCGTGGCCACGCATCTGAAGATCGTGGAGGCGGCGGCGCAGCGCCTGGCGCAGACCAAGGTCATAAAGCGGCCGGCGCTGTCATCCTGGGCGGCGCTGCTGGACTATTGCACCGCCGCCATGGCGCGCGAGCCGGCCGAGCAGTTCCGTGTGCTGTTTCTTGACCGCAAGAACGTGCTTATAGCCGACGAGGTGCAGTCCCGCGGCACCATCGATCACACGCCCGTCTACCCGCGCGAGATCGTCAAGCGGGCGCTGGAACTGTCAGCCAGCGCCATCATCCTGGTGCACAACCATCCATCCGGCGACCCCACGCCGTCGCGCGCCGACATCGACATGACGCGCGAGATCGAGAAGGCGGCGAAAGCGCTTCACATCGCCGTGCACGATCACCTGGTGATCGGGCGCGCCGGCCATGCCAGCTTCAAGTCGCTGGGGCTTTTGTAATCCTCAGTCCCTGTAACCGGGCATCGGCGCGCGCGAATCCTCCATAAACGGGAGGCTTCATGCCGACGACATCATGGCGCGACTGGGCGCCCATTCCCCTGCGGCTGATTGTTGGTTACGGCTTTTTCGCGCATGGCGCGGCCAAGCTCGGGCGCGGACCGGATCATTTCGACGCAATCCTGGCGGCGCTGCATGTGCCTCTGCCCGCGCTTCTGTCATGGGTGACCATTGTGGTGGAGGTGGTGGGCGGCCTTGCAGTGCTGGCGGGCGTGTTCGTTACCTTGTGGTCCATCCCCATGGCGATCGTCCTGCTGGTGGCGACGGTGACGGTGCATCTGCAGAACGGCTTCAGTTCCATCAAACTGCTGTCGGTCGATGCCGCGGGTCCCCATTTTGGCCAGCCGGGCTATGAGACCGACCTGCTTTATCTTGCCTGCCTGGCCGGGCTGGTGCTGGGCGGATCGGGCCCGCTGTCCCTGGACAAGCTGGTGCTGCGCGCCTTGCGCGGAGGGACCGAATAGCGGGAATCGCGGAGTTTGCCGCCTTGCTTGGCGGCGCGCGGCGGTGCTGCTAGAAGCACGGCGTTCAGCCAGGAATGCCGCCCATGATCCCCCGCTATGCCCGGCCCCGGATGGTTTCGATCTGGAGCCCGGAAACCAAATTCCGCATCTGGTTCGAGATCGAAGCGCACGCCACCGATGCGCTGGCCGAGTTGGGCGTGGTCCCGAAAGAGGCCGCCGCGAAGGTTTGGGAAAAAGCAAAGGACGCGACATTCGACGTGGCGCGCATCGACGCCATCGAGGCCGAGGTCAAGCATGACGTGATCGCCTTCCTCACCCACCTGTCCGAGATCGTGGGACCGGAGGCGCGCTTCGTCCACCAGGGTATGACGTCGTCGGACGTGCTGGACACCTGCCTGAACGTGCAGCTGATGCGGGCCGCCGATATCCTGATCGCCGATGTCGATGCGCTGCTGGCCGCCATCAAGAAGCGCGCCTTCGAATACAAGATGACGCCCACCATCGGGCGCAGCCACGGCATTCATGCCGAGCCCACCACCTTCGGCATCAAGCTGGCGACCTATTATGCCGAGTTCAGCCGTGCGCGGGCACGGCTGGTGACGGCGCGCGCCGAAATCGCCACCTGTGCCATCTCCGGCGCCGTGGGCACATTCGC